>DVHC01000047.1 GCA_018712385.1 Candidatus Onthousia excrementipullorum
CACGAAATTATGCGTAATACCTTGAGCGAGTCAAAACAGGTACGATAATTAGTGAAGATTATCTTTAGTATAATGGTGGTATTTCCAGTCATTATAACTAGGTTCGGAGCGTGTACTATGAGTATAGTATATGTAATGTAATCACGTGACGTGATTCCTGTGATTTTAATCACAGGTAGTTCAAAAACTAAAAGCAGTAGAGATTATGGATAGTGTTTATAGCCTCTTTTTAGTGCTAATTATAAGTGAAAAAATAAAATAATTTAATTATTATTATAATTAGAAAATAGTAAGAATAATTAAATTAAGATTATTATTTACAGAGTAAAAAACTTATTATATAATCTCAATAACAACATTGCAGCCGGTCGCTTAGATGTTTTATTGCTGTTTTACCCCTTTTATTTTTTATGAGAGGAGAGATATTTATGGTAACAAAAATTGAACCCAATAACGTTTTCTTTAAGAAAATGTTCCTTAGTTTTATAACAGTTTTTAGTTTGTTTATAGTAGTTGGACTAAGTAGTAATGTATCTGCAAATGTTAATAGTACTGATAGCGTAACTATGAATGTTCCATCAAGTGGTGGCGGTGGTGGTTATTGGCAGTATATGTATACTGCTGAGCCTTACGCATTTTATAGACATACTAGAACTAAAGAATGGAAAACAGTGCAAGTTACTCCTACTTGGAAACATGTTGGAAAAACCATTGTTAATGGATATTTCAATAGCTATGGTAACCGATGGAGACCTTAATAATGACAATTGATGTTATTAAATTAAAGCTGTTAACTATACTAGCAATAAATTGTATTCCTAAAGATCCTAAATTTGATTGTATAAAGAAAGAGTTAAAAGAAAACTACAGTATTATGAGTAATAATACCATTTCTACAAACCAACTAAAAAATATGTATATTAAGCTACGTACATTAGGGACTAATAATAATTTAGCTTTACCTTCAGAAATTGAGGATCTATTAGTATTTATTAAAGATCAACTTTCTAAAAAAAAGAAAACTACTATTCTTAAAGAAAATATAAAAAAAACATTTGATGGGTTGCCGTTTAATTAATAGATAGTAAGAAGTTAAAAAAACTCTAAATGCTAACAACATTTGGAGTTTTTTAAGTGCTAATCAAATCTATAAAAGTTATTAAATCAAGGTTTCTAGGGTGTGATCTTTACTAATTTAATGAGTTACTGCCTTATTTTGACTTGAAGTCTTGCTTAGAATACGTCTGACAGCAACTGAAATAAGAATGATTGTCTACTTTTTGTCGAAATACCTATCTTTCATTAACTTTTCAAAATTGTCAAAATAATAATCTTGTAGTTTGCTATCCCAATCTAAGATTGATAGTTGATTTCCAGCTACTTCATCATAACGATTGATAAATTCAAGAGCTTTTTTTGCTTTAACTGTCAATTTTTCATCTTTTTTTCCATCAACGTATACTTCAAAATCTGGAATCTGACTTTTTTTAACTAATCTCATACTATTTCCCCTTAAAATAAGTCTGTTTGTTCCCAGTCTTGAGGACTTTTTCCTGTCATTTTATCTAAGTTATCAGTTATTTGCTTCTCTGATTTTTTCAAGTCGACATTGTCAAATAGTCCTTTTACTTCTTTAGGTTTATTCCTTAATTTTTGTTCTAAAGCTGCTTTTTCTTTTTCTAATCTAGCTAATTCTCGCCTTACTATTTCAAATTCACTTAATTCGTTAGGCTTTTCTTTCCCATAGGCTTTTTTTAACGAACTTCCTATCAAATCAATAATCATTTCAGTAGTAACATCATCATTTTTAGCATAATCCTTATGAGCCGTTATTTGATCCATTATCAAATCATAAGGATATAAGTTAGTAAGGAGTTCTAAGTATTCAGCGGCATTTTTTAAGTCATTAATACCAAAAGTTTTAACCCATAACCCCATAATATTATTATATTCATCTTGATTAAACTCAATTTTTTCTTGATTTTTATTACGCTTGATTTCTTTCGTATTCGTTTCTTGTTGTGTAAATGTTTTATGCATTTCCCGATTTTTACGGGGGTTGTCTGTTACTCCTTGTTTTCCTTTATTTCTAGGTGGTTGTACTTTTCCGTCAATAATAACAGTATCAGTTGCTAAAGTTGTGTTCATTTGTCGAATTTCCAATGTATAACCAATAACTCTACGTCCCCTTTTAGTTGGTGTTAAAGTAATAGTAGATTTAGGGTATAATTCAGCTAATTCTTTCAATGCTACCTCTAAAACATATTTCTTAAAGCGACCAGCGGGCCAACGTACAGGGTGTTTCTTTTTCTTTTTATCTACTGTATATCCTAAGAACCACGACTCCCACTCTTCAAGACTAGCAGTTAAATGTAAATCAGGTGGCAAACTATTAGGGTCAGTATAATCATTCCACTTACCAGCGTTAGCATTCCATAGCTTAAGCATAATTAAGGTATATTTAGAGCGGACTCGCCCTAATTCCATTAATTTAAAAGAGTAATATTGTTGCTTTAACTGAAAAATATAAGGAGCAATATCAGCATTATATTTAATCTCAACATTACCATTTCTATCAATATCAATATGCTGAAACAAAGAAGTCATTCTAATAAATGGTGTCCCATCTTCTTTATATAGTTGTAAGTATAAAGCCGTTTTTTCATGTAATCTATTTAAAGCAACAGCGACTCTAGTATAATTTTTACCAGAAGAATTAAGACCTAAATGTTTTAATATTTCTTGTAAAGTTAAGTGATAAGCAGTATCAACCGTATCTTCTTTCTTTATATAAGAGAAACAATAATCTAGTATCTTATGTTCAGTAGCATTTAAATTGCCAAAAGCTCTAGCTAATTCATTTGCTTGTGTAACTAAATAGGTTTGTCTATCTAATAAGTTCTCTAATGCGTTTTTTGCTTTTTTATTTTCGACCATACTCATAAAAACACCTCAAATTTCAATACGTACTTTTTTATATAGTATATAATAACATAAAATATACCAATAACAATATTTATAAAAATAATATATAGTTAACGTACTTTTTTATATAGTTAACGTACTTTTTTATATTTTAAAGTGCATTAAACGTTGATATAAAGGCATTTCTTTTCCTCTAATGTAATATAATGTATTACAATGTATTCTATAAATGTATCTTATTAAAGGCTGAATAAAATAAAAATTTCAAAAAAAGAAAAAAACACACTAAATAAATTCTTAAAATATTTTCTATTGTTTAGCTAGACTAAAATTGCAGTTCTAGCAAATTGTGGTTCAGAAAGACACTGGGTCGCTCCGCTTATGCTATAACTCTAGTTAATCTACAACCATGCAAATATAGACAAAACATGCTATAATCATAGTGAAAAGATCAAAGTTACAAACAAAAAGCCCCCTAGATATTTGCGGTATCTAGGGGGTTATTTTGTTATTTCAGTCGCTGCCATTACTTAATCTAACAATAATGAGTCACAAACTGTTTTCAGGCTAATTGTCTAACAAAGTTATCTATCTAGCCATTTGCAAATGTAATAGGCTATCACACCTGCTACGATAGATAAAAGAAAATTGATCAAAGTTGCAAACATTAAATCGCCCCCTTTATTGTTGCAAGGACGATTTAGGCAGCAATTAACCGCCTTATTAGCTCAGACAACCTAAAAATTATAGCATAAGTGCTGACAAATACATTCTAAGCAAGCGTTCAAGTTGAATCTGGGTTTAATATACATAAAATCAACCGAGAAAACGCCTTAGAAACCTTGATTTAATAGCTTTTTTAGCTGATTTATGCTATAATTACTCCTGTAGTGATTAATGATCTACTTTGAAATCACTACATCATAACCACGTAAAAAAGATAGAGTCGATTAATTTAATCGGCTCTATTTGCTATCTAAAATCAATTTTAAGGCATTTTAAATCATTCTGAGTGTAATTATATTCAAAGGCTGTAAAACGTCAAATAACCCCCCTTAATTTTGGTTTAAAGTTATATACAGAAAAAAGATAAAAAAAGCCATAGGTACCTTTGTACGGTTTTTTATTTATATTAATTTTATATTTTTTAAAATACTATAAATTATTCTTAATCATTATTA
>DVHC01000048.1 GCA_018712385.1 Candidatus Onthousia excrementipullorum
CTTTTATCAACACTATAAAAACTAGATTAATTCCAATACAAGAGAATTCACCATTAACAAAATGAAAAGGAGAGAAAGATAATGAAAATAAAGAAATACCCTCAATCATGCCTAATGATTGAAACAAATAATAAAAGAATCTTAGTTGATGCAGGAAGTTTAAAATATCAAGATAGATTTTTGAACGAATGGAAAACTGCTGATATAATTCTAATAACACATAAGCACGAAGATCATATTAAAAGTGATGCGTTAAAAGATATAAATATTCCCATTTATTCTACACAAGAAGTACAAGATACTTATCCTGATATAAAATTTAATATTGTAAAAGAAAATGATATATTAGATTTTGATGATGTAAAAATTGAAGTAGTTAAGGCTATTCATGGATATAATCCATTATTAAAAAATGGAGGTCAAGTATTTGAGAATGTTGGTTACATTATAGATGATGGGGAACATAGATTATATACTACTAGTGATACAATATGTTTTAATAATGACTACAAAGCAGATATTGTGGCTCTTCCTGTAACTGCACATGGACTTACTATGTCTTCATTTGAAGCGTCATTGTTTTCAAAAGAATTAGGAGCAAATTTAGTATTACCAATTCATATGGATAATGATAAGTTTCCAACTGATATAAACTATATGCAAGAAAATTTTAAGAAGTTTAATATAAACTATAAAGTATTGGGTATAGAAGAAGAAATAGAAATATGATTAAAGGAGAGAAAAACAATATGAAAAAAGTGATTGTAATAACAGGTGGTAGCGATGGTTTAGGAAAAACTTTGACAGAATCATTATCGAAAGAAAATGAAGTAATTATTTTGGCTACTAATGAAGAAAAAATGATAAAAGTTGCAAATAATAATAATTGCAATTATAAAGTTTGTGATGTAAGCAATTATTTTCAAGTGGAACAATGCATTAATGAGATTATTAAAAAATATGGAAAAATTGATGTATTAATTAATAATGCTGGATTATGGATACAAGAAGAGTTAGATACTAATGATAGTAAGAGAATTAATTCTGTAGTTGATGTTAATTTGCTAGGAGTTATTAATTGTTCTAAAGCAGTTATACCAATTATGAAGAAAAATAAAGATGGCTTAATTATTAATATTAATTCACAAGCAGGAATTAATCATAAAGCTGAAAGAGTTGTTTATAATGCTACGAAATGGGGAGTAACTGGTTTTTGTAAATCTTTAGCAGATGAAGTAGCAAAATATGGAATAAGAGTTACTAATGTAATGCCTGGAATGATGAAAACTGATATGTTTAATAAAATAAATATTCAAAAAAATATGTCAAATGGTATTGATACTAAAGAAGTTGCTAGACTAATTAAATTTATAATTGATACACCTTCTGATGTTATGATTCCAGAAGTGGGTATTAAAAATATTAATAATTAAAAAGCAAAAGGAAGAGTAAAACTCTTCCTTTTGAAATTACTTCTACCAAGTGCATAAAGCACCTGCAACAATCTAAAGTAACTTAATTATACCATTTATAGTGGCTAAGTCAATACTTTTTCAGATTTTTTTGACTTTCTAATATTAATTTTTGTGTTATTAATATTTTCAAAAGCATAGTATCTTTTTATAATTTGAAGTATTGAATCATTGTCTTTTTTAGTGATTGTTGCTATTTTATTATTAACAAAATAAGGCTCTTTTATTCTATTGGAACTGATATTAATCAAATTTTCAATTCTTGCTGTTCCTAGAGTATCATCTTCCATATCATAGTGAAAATAATAATTGTCGCCTTTTCTTTTAGATGTAAGAGGTATGATAGTCCACATTTGTTTATTAGAAGAACTTCGCCATAGGATTGCAGGTCTTAATTTTCTAAGTTCATTTCCTATATTGTAACCTAAATCTACCCAACATATAGCACCAATTTTAAAATTAAAATTTTGTCTTTTTTTATTCATTAAAATCAATTTATCTTTACACCATTTATTATAAGATATGCCATCAGGTGTATTATTGGTATTGTTTTTTACATAGTCACAAAAACTAGTTTTGCTTTTTAATAAAATATCGTTAAATTCATTATCTTTGATTTTTAATGGTTTGCCTTTAATATAAATACATTTTTTAATATGGCTTCTATTATAATCACTAATTTCATCTAATACTATATATTTATTTATTGAATTTATTAATATACTATTTTTGACATTATAATTATATACTGGAACTCCGACATAATGATTTTTTGATATATCATAAAGTATTAAAACCCATTGAGTATTGTTATTAATATTTACCTCGTAAACTTGTTTCCAATTTATTGTAAGCATAAAATCACCAACTTTCTTGTATAAACATTATACTATTATATTTTTAAATTAGCAGCTAATGTATAACATTTTTTTATTAAATTTCAAAATCATCATGATCTTTGTATTTATCATTTTCTTTATTCCATTTATAGTCATCTTTTATGTCAGTAATTGTTTTATCACTAAATATTCCATGTTCGTATAAGTCCTTTGAAAATCCCCAATAATCTTCACGTTCTTTGTCTTTTCCAAACATTTTATGTTTGATAAAGTTGACTAATCTACCAAATAAATCTTTAAAGTAATCTACTAATTCTTCAAGATGTTTATTATCTTTTTTTAATTCTTTAATCTCTTTATTTTTATTTTCAATATTCTTTGATAAAGTATCTACTTTAAGAGATAATGCCTCATTATTTTCAGTTAGTATTTTAATTTTTTCTCTATTTTCCTCTAGTTCAGTATCAACATTATTTAAGGTTACAGATAGTTTTTCAGTTCGTTTGAAATCAGCATTTGTTTTATCTACTTTATCAATATATTCTAATATTTTATTTTTATCATTTTCGGAAATAGTATAAGTATTTTTGATTATTGGTGCTTTTTTAAGGTTATTGACAGTATCTTTAATATCAGTAGTACTTTTATCAAGTTCACTAGATTTTTTACTGGCTATTTCTAGTGCTTTTTTATCTTTTTCCATTTGGTCTTTCATGGCTTGAT
>DVHC01000049.1 GCA_018712385.1 Candidatus Onthousia excrementipullorum
GTGAATTATTCTATGTTTGAACATTCCACTTCTAATCTTCCTGGTTTATATTCTAATCACAGTCTTTCTAAAGCATTGCATAGTGTTATTGACTATTAATTATGCTTTCCGATAAATTTAGACTCTGTCTAGTTATTTAGTCTCTGTCTTACAGGCATAGTATTAATGTTTATTGATTCAAAGCTATAACCATTACTTAAACAATAATCAATTATTTTACTTAAGGCATCTCTTGTATAAGTCTTAGTGTCATGCATTAGAATAACATTATACTTATCATGAGATAAGCTATTAATAACACTATTATATAGTTTAGTAGGATTAGTTGCAAAAGAAGCATCTCCACTATCTATATTCCAATCATAGTATTGATAACCTTTATTTAAGGTATCATTAACTAAAGTAGTCATTATTCCTTCTTTATATTTTTTAGAAATAGTATTACTAGAACCACCTGGGAATCTAATTAATTTAGTATCAACTCCTGTTATATTATAGATTCTATCTCTAACTTGCTCTAAATCATTAAAGTAATTATCAACTGATGCATAGATAAGGTCATATCTATGACTAGCGGTATGTATACCAATAGAATGTCCTTCATCTACAATTCTCTTAATCAAAGAATCACTTCCATTCATAGTAACAAAGAATGTCGCTTTAACACCTTTTTCTTTTAAGATATCTAAAATTACATCAGTAGTACCATCTCTTGGCCCATCATCAAAAGTAAGGTAGATAGTATTAGGCAATAAACTCTCTCTTACTCTAACATTTCTTATAAGTTTACTCTTATTATTACTATTATCTTTAACTTTATAAATCACTCTATAATCTCCTACTTTAGTAGTGTCTATATTGTTAGTAATCTCTACTTTACTAGATAAATCTCCATCACAATTATCAGTAATAACCGCTCCTTCTTCTTGATAATTCTCATTTAAGTTCAAAAAGGTACTACTATCTCCATTTAGGGTAATAATAGGTTTCTCTACATCTTTAGCAATAATTTTTCTTACAACTTCACTCTTATTACCACTACTGTCTATTACTCTATAAATGATTTTATCTTTTAATCTCTCTACTTTAACTTTATCAGTAATATCTTTATCTACATTATCATAAGCGGTATATCCAAGTTCTTTATACTCTCCATTAGGACAGTAATATTCTCTTTTGTTACCATTTAATTTAATCTTAGGTTTTTCTATATCTTTAACAACTACTTCTTTAGGTATATGATAAGTAAAAATATTATCTTTATAAGTATAATTTATATTATATTCTCTATCTTTTTTAGTATTAATATCATCAAGAGGTTTTACAATCGTTTTATTTCCTAATAAATCACTTATCGTTATACCTTTATCAGTATAATGAGAATTAATATTAACTATTTCTTTTAAAGGAGCATTCAATGATACTTTAGGAACAAATAAAAAGAAAACACCAAAAAGAACAAGTACTAAAGTAACACTAATATTAATAAAATATTCACTTTTTGATACTCTTCTTTTCTTTATTTTCTTACTTTTCATAATCTCAGCTCCTGATATTAGTATAACACAATACACTAATATTTTTAGCTGAAATCTACATCATTATACTTATTATTCTTAATAAACTCTCTAAGTATCTTAGTTAAGGCTCTTTTTTCAATTCGAGATACATAACTTCTAGAGATATTTAATTTATCGGCAATTTGTTTTTGCGTCCATAAATCATTTCCTTCTAGTCCATATCTTTTAACAATAATCTCTCGTTCTCTTTTACTTAATACTTTTAAATAAGAGTTAAGTAGTTTAACATTATCTTTTAAATTAATCTCTTCGATAAAGTCAGGTCTTGGAGCTTTTATAACATCAAGTATTGATATTTCATTACCTTCTTTATCAAAACCAACTGGTTCATTTAAGGAAATATTTTTATTATTTTTGTTATTAGCACGAAAATACATTAGTATTTCATTTTGAATACATTTAGCACAGTATGTAGTTAAACGATTACCTTTATTAGGAACAAAGGTATCTACCCCTTTAATAAGTCCAATTGTACCAACACTAATAAGGTCATCTTGGTCAATATTTTTATAATCAAACTTCTTAACAATATGAGCGACTAATCTAAGGTTATGCTCTATTAAATTATTACGAGCTTCTTTATCTCCTTCACTCATTTTTTTAATACATTCTTCTTCCTCTTCTTTTGATAGTGGTTCTTTAAATACTTGATTAGAATAACTTGCTGTAAAAGTAAAGAAACCTCTTAGACTATCAAATAAATTAAACAACATAAATTATCACCTAATAAATAATATGTCAAAAAAAAGGAGTTAGAATATCTAAGTCCTTTATTACCATAAATTATCAATTAAAATTGTCTCTTACTCATTTATTATATAGGCTATAATATGATACTATATATTGATACAAGTGAACTTCTTTAGAAAAAATGGAGTTAAAAAATAACTCCATTTTATTCTAATTAGTCTTGCTTTATTAATACTTACAATTAAAATATAACTAGCCACCTCTAATCTAATTTTGAGAAAAGTGTACTAGTTTATGTAAATTTTAATTGCATATTCATGATATCATAAATGTTATGCTTATGCAAGCATCTAACTTATGCCTTACCTTTTAACTTTTACATGTTTATGAGTATTATAATAAAAGATTTTTTCTTCATCATCTATATATGAAGATATCCCTCTTCTAGCAAGAGCACTTTGAAATAATTCTAAATCTACTATATCTGCAGGCATTTCTTCTCTAACAATTAAGCATACTAAAGAATTATTAGTTAATGCTCTTAAATAAACATCTTTACCATAACTAGAAATTAATTTTTCTTTCTTAAGTTCTATACTACCTATACCAAATTCTGCAATTAAATTATTACGTTTAGATAAATCATCTGCAATAGTTGTAGTTTTTTCTTTTACATCTTTTAAGAATTTATAATATTCTTGTTCTTGTTTTGCTATTCTACTACTTAAAGTTTCTAAAAAGCCTTTTTCTTCACAAATTTTTGTTAAATCTTTAGTAGATAAAGAGTAGCCACTAGATAATAGAATAATCTCATCGTTATTAGCTTTAGCATAGCCATTATCATTAAAATCTTCACTATAATAAGAGAAGTATTTATTAGATTCATCATCTCTAATTATTTCTCCATCATATTTAGAAAATTCTTTAATTTTACCATTAGTTCCAAGGTAACTAACTGTATTATTATATCCACGGCGATACATTCTAGATAAAGGATTCTCTCCTTTACTAAAATCACTAACACCTAAGAAACCATTAAATGTGTTATATCCTATTTCCTGTTCTTCTGTAAACTTTTCTTCTTCTTCATTAAAATATCTAAAATTCTTATCTATCCAAGAAACCCTAGCATTTTTACCGACCATAGCATAACCATATTTATTAAAGTCAGTGGCAATATCATATCTATATGGTAATAGTTTATTGTCTTCTTCTCTTACATAAGCATATTCTTCATTATCTGTTTGAACTACTTTATACCCATTAACAAAGTCTCTACTATCATCAATAATATCAATAGACGCTGGATGTCTAAGATATACACCATAATAATATGGTAACACAATAGGTATACAAAGTTTATCATCTTTACCTTCGTTTACAACATAACTATACTTTATTATTTCTTCTTGGGGAAGTACTCTACTAACCTTAATACTTTTTATTTCTTTAGGTAATTTTATCATGACAATTCCTTCTTTCATATTTTTTTATTTTACAAATGTATTGGATTAAAGTCAACATCTAAGTTAACTTTATTTATCGTAGCATAATACTCTACTAGTTTTTCTAAGACTTCGTGAATATTATCTTGATACTGATATTTTAATATTAACTGATAGTAATAAATGTTCTGCTTTTTAAAAATAGAGGCAGGACTAGGTCCTAAAATAACAGTTTTATCTAGATATTTATGACATACTTTCTCACACTTTTTCGCTTCTATTAAAGCTTGTTTACTATCTTTACTAGAGATATTTAAAGATACAAGATAATAGTAAGGGGGATATTTCATCAATTTTCTTACTTTCATCTCTTCTTTATAAAAAGCTTTATAATCATTCTCTTTAGCACACTTAATAGCATAATTATCTTCATTGAAGGTTTGAAAAATAACTTTACCAGATTTATCACTTCTCCCAGCTCTTCCTGCTACTTGACTAAGTAAGTCAAATGTTTTCTCACTACTTCTAAAGTCAGGAAGCATAAGTGAGGTATCAGCATTTATTACTCCTACTAAAGTAACATTAGGAAAGTCAAGTCCTTTAGCAACCATCTGAGTACCTAGTAAGATATCTGCTTCCCCTCTTGCAAAAGCATCAACTATCTTTTTATGAGCCCCTTTCCTACTAGTAGTATCAACATCCATTCTAAGGACTCTTGCCTTAGGGAAAATACTTTTTATCTCTTCTTCTACCTTTTCTGTTCCAACACCTAAATCTTTTAGTGACTTCTCATGACACTTAGGACATGTAACTTCATACTTAGTGGCATAACCACAGTAATGGCACCTTAAAATGTTACTACTCTTATGATATGTTAAAGTTATATCACAGTTAGGACATTTAACAGACTCACCACAATTAGAACAAGTAACAAATGAAGAATAGCCTCTTCTATTTAATAAAAGTATTACTTGTTCGCCTCTTTCGATAGTCTTATTAATTTCATCTATTAAAGGTAGTGAGAAATGTCCTTTAGCCTTACCTACTTCTTTATTCATATCAATTAACTCTACTTTAGGTAACTCTTTACCATTAACTCTTTTTTCTAATGTTACTAGATTAAAGACATTTTTTAAGCCTCTAGCATACTCTTCTAACATAGGTGTGGCACTACCAAGTACTACTTTAGACCCTAAATCTTTCGCTCTTTTAATCGCCACATCTTTAGCATTATATCTAGGATTATTATCTTGTTTATAAGAATCACTATGACACTCATCTATAATAATAAGTCCAAGATTTTTTAAAGGAGCAAAGACAGCACTTCTAGCACCTATTACAATATCTACTTCACCTTTTACAATTCTTCTATATTCATCATACTTCTCTCCATCTGATAAGGCACTATGTAAAAGTGCGATATTACTTCCAAATCTTTCTTCAAAGCGTTTAATTAACTGAGGAGTTAGGGATATTTCTGGTACTAAAACAATACTTTTTAAGCCTTTCTTTAAATACTTATCGATTAACTCCATATATACTTCTGTCTTACCACTACCAGTAACACCATATAATAAAGATACTGTGTTTTTAGTATTTAAAATATTATTTACTGCCTCTTCCTGCAAAGAAGTTAACTTTCTTACTTTTCTTTCACTTTTCTCATAATCTAATCTATAAACTTCTTCCTCTTCTACTCTTAAAATATTGTTTTTAACTAAGGTATTAAGAATAGATATAGAGACATCTTTTAACTCTTCTCTACTTAACTTCTCTTTACCATTAAACTTCTCTACAACCTCTTGTTGTTTATCCGTTAATTTCTTATCATAAGCATTTAAATAATATACTTTTTGATATTTCTTATTAACCTTACCCTTAATACTAGCTTTAAACCCTTTAGGAAGCATAACTTGATAACAGCTAATTAAAGATGCTAAAGTTGTCTCTTTTAAAAATTTACCAAGTTCTAATAACTCTTCCGTAAGTATTACTTCTTCATCTAAAACTTCTTCTATTTCTTTTAAGTTATCTACATCACTTTTTTTATCTTTTTCCAAAATAAATCCTACTAGAGTTCTATTACCAAAAGGAACCTTTACTCTTTTACCTACTTCTATTAAAGGTTCTAAACTTTTAGGAACACTATAGTCAAAGATTCTATCTACACTTTTACTAGTTATCTCTACTAATACACCTACTACCAAGTTATCACTTCCTCTCCTGTTAAAACTTTGTTCGTAAAAGCAATTAAAGAAAAAGGCTTATGCAAATAAAGCCATATATACTAAGAAACCAAAGAATATTAAACTAACAATAAGTCCATTAATCTTCTCAAAGTTACTACTCTTATATTTAACACCAACGCCTATCATCATTAACGCTCCACCAATTAAACCACCTATATGAGCGGCATTATCAATACCTGGTACCATAAAACCAAGTAAAAGGTTAATAACAATTAATGGAATAATTTGACTCTTAATAACAGTACCTAAATAGATGCGATAATGATATCCAAAGTAAAGTAAGGCTCCAAGTAAACCAAATATTGCTCCACTAGCTCCTACACTTAAAGCATCAGGTGTTACTACTACTGATAATAAAGAACCACAGATAGCACTAAACAGATAAACTACTAAGAATCTCCATTTACCAATAAAGCTTTCTAACTGCATTCCTATAATCCATAAAGCATACATATTGAATAAGAGATGGGCAATATTAGCATGTACGAAAGCTGCTGTTATTAATCTATAATATTCTCCCATCTTAACAAATGGTCCATAACTACCTAAATATGCTACTGCTATATCAGAATTACTTAAAAGCATAGGAATAAAGAACACTAATATATTAATTATAATTAAAGCATAAGTAACAATTGGTTTCTTAGGTGCAAAAACATCAGCAACCCTTTCTTGGTCCTTTTGATTATGTTTATTAATATCATTAGTTACTTTAATAAATAAATCTATTCCCTCTTCACTAAATTTAAGCTTACGAGATAAATCAGGAAAAATAGACTTTAATAATTTATTCTTCTTAACATCAGCATCTTCATGTACTTCCACTGCTGTTATATTATCAGTCTTAAAATCATCTAAATTAACCGCTCCACCTAAATCTAAGAAAATACTAAGAGTATTTAATTTAAATGATAAAGTCTTTTTCTTTATTTTTCTTAAGATTCTATTAGTCTTAAATATATCAAATTTATATTGTTCATCATTATGAATATATCTCATTACTAATCTAACGACTTTATAATCTTCATCTAGGTTTTCAAGCCAAATCTCATCTTCAGCTCCTTGTAATATTATAGGAGTATAACCTTTTTCTGTAATAAAGTAATGAAGAAGCTTCATCGCTAGAGTATTTTTCTCATTCATATCTATAACATGTTCTTCCATAGACATCGCCCCTCGCTATATATTTTAACATATTTTATATAAGAAATAAACACATTCTAAATCAATTAGATATCCTACTAATTAAATCACTAACATTATCAATAACTCTATCAGTAACAGAAACTAATTCTTTACAAGAATTCCTAACTCTATAGCCATTATAATCTCTAATCATCTCTATATCATTAATACCATCACCAATAGTATAGACATTATTCTTTACTATTCCTTCTTTATCTAATATCTTATCTATCATCAAAGACTTGCTAGCTTCACTTGAAACAACTTCCACTAAATAATGATTATCTTCACTTATAAAATAACTTTTTATATTAGTATAACTTTTATCTATATAATTTTTAACTTCTAAAGCTTTATCATAACTATATAGTTTTAACATTATTTTAACTATATTTAAAGTATCTGTTACATTTTTATCAAATGCACTAATCAATATCACATCATAGATATCTTTATCATTATTTGCATACTCTAAAATACTATCAACTAACTCTTTATCCAAAGTAAATACTTTAATAATCTCTAGGGTGTAAAAAATTTTTGTAGGTAAAATTATAATATGTTATCCTAATTATAGGAGGATAAGAGAGATGAAAAAAGAAGAGGATAAGCATATTAACGAATTTACAAATGAATTTGATGAATTAGTTGCAAA
>DVHC01000050.1 GCA_018712385.1 Candidatus Onthousia excrementipullorum
TTTAAAAACTTACCTATGTTTTCTAAAATAAGAAATGTTGCTGGAATAAATAATAGTGAATCTAAAAAAGCAACAGATTTATTTATGAAGATAAGTTATGTATTAGAAAATAATGGTGGTAAAGGTGCAGTTTTTGCAACAGGTACTCCTATTTCTAACTCTATGGGTGAATTATTTGTAATGCAAAAATATTTGCAACTTGATAGATTGCGAGAAATGGGACTTGAACATTTTGATGAGTGGGCATCAACTTTTGGAGAAATTGTTAATAGTTTTGAAATTGCTCCAGATGGTAGTGGTTTTAGAACAAAAGCAAGATTTGCTCAATTTTTTAATATTCCTGAACTAATGACATTATTTAAAGAAATAGCTGATATTCAAACATCTAAAATGTTGGATTTACCAGTACCTAAATTAAAAGGAGGAGATTATAAAACAGTAGTTGCTCCAAAGAGTGAAGAACTTGCTGAATATGTTAATAAATTAGCAGAACGTAGTGAAATTATTAGGAATGGTTGTGATCCAAGAGAAGATAATATGCTTTTAGTAACTAATGATGGTAGAAAAGCAGCACTCGATTTAAGAATGATAGATTCTAGTATGCCAGATTTACCTAATTCAAAAATAAATATGGCAGTAGAAAATATTTATAGAATATGGTTAGAAAACAAAGAGGACAAGTTAACACAACTTGTCTTTTGTGATTTATCTACTCCTAAAAATGATGGTTCTTTTAATGTATATGATGATATTAAAAATAAACTTATTGCTAGAGGAGTACCAGCAGATGAAATCGAGTATATTCATAATGCAAAAACTAATCCTCAAAAATTAAAACTTTTTGAAGATATGCGAAATGGAACGAAAAGAATTTTGGTAGGATCAACTTCTAAAATGGGAGCAGGAATGAATGTTCAAGACAAGTTAATTGCTTTACATCATTTAGATTGTCCATGGCGACCATCTGATATTGAACAACGTGAAGGAAGAATTTTAAGACAAGGTAATCAAAATGATGAAGTAGAAATATATCGTTATGTTACTGAAGGCAGTTTTGATGCTTACTCTTATCAATTAATCCAAACAAAAGCAACTTTCATTAATCAAATAATGTCTAATAGTAGTGGTGGTGGAAGAACTGCCGAAGATTTAGATAGAGATACACTTACTTATGCAGAGGTTAAAGCACTTGCTAGTGGTAATCCATTAATTCTTGAAAAGTTTAAAGTAGAAAACGAATTAAAACAATTATATTTATCTAAAAGTAGATATGATAAATCACATATTGAACTTGAGGCAAAATATAATACTGAATTACCAAGAGAACTAAAATATAAAAAGCAATATTTAAGTGGTCTTGAAGAAGATATAAAAAATGTAAAAGACTTGTCTGCTGATAATTTTGTAATTACTATTAGAGATAAAATTTATGATTCTAGAAAAGATGCTAGCACAAAATTTTATGAAAGTTTTTCTCTTTTAAAACCGAGAGAGGAAACTAAACTCGGCGAAATAAGTGGTTTTGATATTGTTGGTACTAAAGATGAATTGTGGTATAAGCCAGTTATTTATATAAAAGGTGCAGGAAAATATAAAGTTGAAATTAATAATACTGATGAAATAGGTAATATCTTAAAGTTAGAAAATATGCTAAAAAGTTTTGATAATAAAATTGGTACTGTAAAAGACCAAATTGCTTATACCGAAAAACAACTTATAGATTGCAAAGAAGAACTTGATAAACCGTTTACACAGCAAGAGAGAATTAGAGAATTGCAAAAAGAGAAAGCAAGAATTGATAGTGAACTTGATTTAGATAAACAAGAAAACACTAGGAGTGTCGAAAAAACTAATGAAGATGAAATGGAGAGATAGAAATGAATTTAAAAGATGAATTGTCAAAATTTTTTTCCAATAGTTTTAACAAACGTAAAGCCCCCGAGTATGACAGAATATTATCGTGTAGTTTCAAAGGAGAAGTAAAGGGAGCTTTTATGACAACTGATTGCACTACTGTAAAACTTTTACCAAGTAAATGTAAAACAGGATTAATTGATATTGGAGAAATATTAGATGCTGAGTTTGATAATAGTGAATCATATCATCATAAAGCAATAATATTTTGCGATAAAGATAACGTAGTGTGTGTTTATAATAGCAAAAATGATAGTTATTTTGAAGATGGATATGAGTATTTTGAGCCAGCTGAACAAAGATTGTATATTAGATGTAATAGTGATGCTTCTTATGAGGCATTGAAAAACTTTATTAATCAAAGTAGTAAATATCATAATTTTGCCAAATATGAATATGAAATTCCTAGAAAGAAAGCATTTGAAAAGATGTTTACTGCAAATGAAAGTGTTATAGATGATATTAAAGATAATGATTTAATGTTAGTAGAAGAAAGAAATAATCTTGAACAAATGGAAAGATGATTTTTTTGTTAAAAATCTCTTGCAAAATTTCTTTTTTTAAGTGATAAATAGAACGAACAAAAAGAGCCATTAAATGTATTTAATTCATTCGCTACTGACTTTAGTATGCTGGCTTAAATAGTTATAAGTATAAAAAATTAAAGTCGCTTAAAATGGCTTTAAATTGATTATATAGTATATGCAATATTTAAAGGGAGGATTGATAATATGTATATTACTAATACAACAGAAGATGTAAGAAAATTAGTTGAGGAATTAGAAGGAAAAAATGATATCTGTAAATTAAAATTTCTTATTTATATTTTTAATTTATTAAACAATAATCAGATTAATGATAGGAATGAGCCTAATCCAGATTTACTGGAAGATGATAATTTAAAAATATTTAATTTAGAGGCGATTGGGTTTTCACCCAATGCTTGTACGATTTTATTACAATATTTTGCTATGATTTATAATGGTATGTCTAATAGTAAAGATGCTTATGAAGATAATGGAACTATTATGGGTATTATGTATAGCAATGAAGATAAAAATATTGCATCACAATTTGAAAAATTGAATTATAATGAGAAACTAGATGTGTTTAGTGAAATTATTATTAGATATGATAATGAAACTTACTTTGATGAAAAAATTTTAGTTTTGTCATTTGGTACAAAGTTAGATGGATTTAATATTGCTAAAATGATTAAAAAATTTAAAAGTTAATTTTAATTCATAGAATGTTATTTGAAAACTTAATATTTTAGATAGTGTTTTATGATTAATTCTATCTTCATTAACAAATATTGAGTTTTTAAATTATTACTGGAACTCAATATTTGAGTTCTTTTTTTCATTTATTCAAATATGTTTAAATGAGGAGGGAACACTTTGAAGAACGATATTTCCGTTGATATAGCTAAAAAAGAATTACAAAAAGCAATTATCAATGAGCTTTGTAAAAAAGGTGTAATAGATTTTTGTCAATGTAATAGTATCGTTAAAAAGTTAGATGAAGATATCATGAAATTTGAAAATAAGTTGGAAAAAAAAGAAGATAATGGGAATATGGTAGTTAAAATTCCACTATAAATATAAGGAGGAAAAACGATGTTACTGAATTTGTATTCAATAAGAAATATTTTAGCACAGGGGAAAAAGCTTATTGACCTACCACTTCGTGTTACATTTTATGCTCGTGTATCAACAGATCGTGATGAACAGTTAAATTCATTAGAAAATCAAGTTATGTATTTTGAAAATTATATTAAATCACAAACAAATTGGATATTTGTGAATGGTTATGTTGATGAGGGAATAAGTGGTACAAGTGTCAATAAAAGAGATAATTTTTTAAAAATGATAAATGATGCTAAAAAAGGTATGTTTAATTTAATATTAACAAAAGAAATTTCGAGATTTTCTAGAAATACAGTTGATAGTATTCAGTACACTCAAGAATTGTTATCTTATGGTGTGGGTGTATATTTTTTAAATGATAATATAAATACTTTTGATTCGGATTCAGAGCTTCGTTTAACTATCATGTCCAGCATAGCTCAAGATGAGATTAGAAAATTATCAGAGAGAGTTAGATTTGGTTATAAAAGAAGTATAGAAAAGGGTATTGTTCCTGGAAATGACAATTTTTATGGTTATAAAAAAAATAAAGGTAAATTAGTGATTGTAGAAGAAGAGGCAAAACTTATTAGATTAATTTTTAATGAGTATTCAAAAGGAGAAATGGGGACTCAAAGATTGGGTCATTACCTATATAGTGAATATAATATTGTTAGCAAGACTGGGAAACCACTTGCTGGAACTGTAATTGGTAGAATAATTAGAAATCCAAAATATAAAGGTTATTTTTGTGCTCATAAAGAAACTACAGTTGATTATCATTCAAGAAAAAGAATTAGATTTAAACCTGATGAGTGGATAGTGTATAAAGATAATAAAACGTGTCCACCAATAGTTTCGGAGGAACTTTGGGATAAATGTAATAAAATATTAAATAAAAATTCAAAAAATTATCAAACTAAAACTAGAACTAATATGAAATATGCTTTGTCAGGCAAAATAAAATGTTATCATGATGGTGCAACATTTATAAAGGGAGCTTACAAAAATAAACGAACAGGTGTTGAAAGTAAATATTGGGGGTGTTCTAATTATAGAAAATATGGTAAAGAAAAACTTAATGGTTGCAAAACACCAATAATTCATTACGAAGAACTATTAGATATATTTAAAAAGGTAGCGGAAAATATTTTAAACAGTGAAAATGATATGATGAAAGAAATATATAGTTTAGTTCGTGAAACTGAAAATAAATCAGATTATTCAAGAGAATTAAATGAATTGGATAAAAAAATTAATGAAATTAAAAATGCTAGATCAGAATTAATAAATATGAGAGCAAGAAAAGAAATTGAAGGTGATGAGTATAATGAAATGAGAGAAAAATACAATAATGATTTGGTTATTTTGGAAAAACAGAAACAAAATTATTTATCAAAAAATACAGAAATTGACTATAAGTCAAATATTAATTCTTTCTTTAAAAAAGTACACGATATAATATTTGAAGATGATGAGAGTGTATTTAGAATTTTCGGTTCTATAATAGATACCATATTAGTTGAAAGACTCGAATCGGAAGACGATGATAATCATAAAGTAATGTTACATTTTAAATTAAATATAGTAGGCTACGATAACAGTAGCTTAAATTTAAACGACTTTTTACTGCTTTTTAGTAACAGCGAGGGATGCAACTGTCGCTATGGCTGAGTTTATTGCCGGAAGTGAAGTAGAGTTTGTAGATATGATGAATAAAAAAGTAAAAGAATTAGGTCTTAAAAATACTTTCTTTAAAAACTGTACAGGACTTGATGAAGAAGGACACTATTCAAGTGCTTATGATATGGCTATAATTGCAAGAGAACTTTTAAAGCATGAGAAGATATTAGAATTCTCATCAGTTTATGAAGATTATTTAAGAGAAGATACTGATAATAAGTTCTGGTTAGTTAATACTAATAAATTAGTAAGATTTTACGAAGGTACTGATGGTCTAAAAACAGGACATACAGATGCTGCTAAATACTGTCTAGCAGCAACTGCTAAAAGAGATGATTTAAGACTTATTGCCATAGTTTTAGGAGAAGATAATAGCCAAACTAGAAATAGTGAAACTATGAGCCTTCTTGATTATGGATTTAATAACTATAAAATAGAGATACTTAAGACAACAGATGATATTGTAAAAGAAATAAGTTTAGATAAAGCGACTAGTCCTAAAATTAGTTTAGTGCCAATGAATGATATTGCCATACTTTCTAAGAAAAGTGCAGATAATAAAAAATATACTTATGATATAAAGATAACCAATAATAATTTACCTTTAAAAAAAGGAGATGAAGTAGGTAAGATTATAGTTAAAGATAGCGATAATAATAAGATTAAAGAAGAAGGATTAACTGTAACAGAAAATGTTGATAAACTTAATTTTCTAGAACTATTAGGAAAAACTTTAACAGATATGATGGTTGGTAATATGAACTTTGTATAAACTAATCTTTTTAGGTTAGTTTTTTAAAATTAAAGAATAGTTTCTAAAAATAGAACTATTCTTTTACCAACTAGAAAAACCAGTTAGAGAGTAACTACTTACACTATTAGCATTTCCTGTACATATAGCCTTAAATTTCCAAGTACCATTTCCTTCAAGATTATTAATATTATCTAAACAACTACCAATTATATTTCCAGCTTCATCATAGACATTAAACTGTACTTGAACATAAGAATAAGTAATGCTTGTGTCATTTCTTACCGTTCCTTCAATGTAGTAAGCAACACCATATTCATCCGCATAGCCTCTATCTTCTAAAAGAGTAAATTTATTATTTTCTTGCTCTTGCACTGTATCATCTAAAGCTTGGTATACATCATCAGTACTGCATCCAGTCAAAAATAATGGTACTAAAATTAACAATAAAAAATATTTTTTCATAATATATTAACCTCCAAATAAGAATACTAAATAAGAAAAATTAGTAATTGAACAAGAAATCCAATCCAGGCACAAGTATTAGCAGTTTTAGCAGCTTTAATATCAGAATTTTTAAAAACATAATACAATATAGCACCTATTAATGGGAATAATAATCCAACAATTGCACAAATTATTACTGTTGTATTGTTTTCTTGATTACTAGAACTAAATCTTTTTCCACAATTTGGACAGAATTTTGAATCATCTGCCAACTTTTGTCCACAATTATCACAATATCTCATAAAATCCTCCTTCTATGAAATATTATAGCATAAAACAGGACTTCTGTGTTACCGGACTTAAAAGATTTTTTTAAGCATACTATTAATGAGGTGATTTAATAGTGACAGTTTTTAAAAGAAATTTTGATTTTAGTTATAATTATATGAAAGATGTTTCTTTGAATATAAGAAAATATAGAAAAATAGCAGGTATTACACAAGAGCAACTTGCTGCTGATGTTGAAAAATCATATGACTTCATAAGAAGATTAGAATTTAAAAAGGGAGATATTGGTTGCTCTTTAGATACGCTATATAGAATATCAGTTGTTTTAAATCAACCTATAGGTAAATTTTTTGAAAAAAATAAAGATAATTAAGAAGAGTACTATGCTTTCACATGCCTTCACTTCTGTTCAGAGCTGTTCACTTCTGTTCAGATGCGTTCATTTTAAATTATGCATATTATAAAGATTATAAGATTAACTACTATTTTAGTTAATCTTTTCCTTTACTTAATTTTACTTTTGATTTTTAAAATAATTTGTAAATTAAAAGTATCTATGCTATTATTACTTTATAAGATAAAATACAGGATGGAGGACGTGGTTATATGGTAAAAAAAGATGTTGTAGTAAAAAGTGTATCAGGATTACATGCAAGACCAGGTAGTGCCTTAGTAGAACTTGCTCTTACATTTAACTCTGATATAAAACTTATTCATAATGGTAGTAGTATTAATGCTAAAGAAATACTAGAAGTTATGATGGGAAATATTAACTGTGGAGATAAATTAACAGTTGAAGTTAATGGTGATGATGAAGAAAAAGCCCTTAATGCAATATGTGAATATATAGAAAAGGGTGAAGAGTAGATGAAATACTTAGGTAATAAAGTAGGTAATGGTCTAGCTCTTGGAAAAGTATATATAATAGATGCTAAAATTCCAGAACTAAAAGAAATTAAACTAACAACAGATGAGGAGATTACTAAAGAAAAAGAAGACTTAAAGATTATTGTAGAGGGTGTTTGTAAAGATTATGAAGAGTTAGAAAGAGAAGCAACTTCTGATGATATACGAGAGTTATGTAATTTTTATAAAATACTTTTAAGTTCTAATTCTTTAATAACTTCTATGGAAGAAGTAATAGATGAAGAAAAATGTGATAAGTTAACCGCTATTACTAAAGTAATGAAAAGAAAAGCTGAAGAGTTATCATTAGTCGATAATGCTTATTTAAAAGAAAGAAGTAAAGATATAGAAGATGTTACTAATAAACTGCTTATAAAAGCTTTAGGTATTAAAGAGATAGACTTAAGTAAATTGTCTGAAGATACTATTTTAGTAGCAGAGTCTATTCCACCATCAGTTTTACTTTCTAATAACTTAGGATATGTTAAAGGAATAGTTGCAGAAATTGGTGGTAAGACAAGTCATGTGGCAATACTTGCATCAACTCTTGGTATTCCCTCAGTATTTGGTATAAAAGAAGTTAGTAAAACTTTAACAGATGGAGAGTTAATCTATGTTAATGGTAATGAAGGCTATATTGAGAATAATTTAACAGATACTAAGATTAGTGAGATTAAAGAAAAGATAAAGAAAGAAGAATTACTTAAAGCCTCATTAGTTGATATGAAAGATAAACCTTCATTAACTAAAGATAATAAATCTCTACTTATAACTGCAAATGCCGGGGATTTATCAGAACTTGATAAATTACTTGAAGTTAATTCTGATGGTATCGGACTATTTAGAACAGAGTTCTTATTCTTAAATAGAAGTGTAGAGCCTGAAGAAGATTATTTATTTAATGTCTACAAGACTTTTGCAGAAAAGCTTAATGGCAAACAGTTAATTATTAGAACTCTTGATATCGGTGGCGATAAGAAATGTCCTTATATCGATATTAAAGATGAACAAAATCCATTCTTAGGATATAGAGCGATAAGATACTGTTTAGATAATAAAGAGTTCTTTAAGGTAAGTCTAAGAGCAATTCTTAGAGCAAGTCACTATGGTAATGTTATGATAATGTATCCAATGATATCATCATTAGAAGAAATATATAAAGCTAATGAGATATTAGATGAAGCGAAAAGAGAACTTGCTAGTAAAAATATACCTTTTGATGAAAATATCAAAGTAGGTATTATGGTAGAAGTTCCTAGTACCGCAGTTATGGCCGATATGTTAATAGATGAAGTTGATTTCTTTAGTATTGGTACTAATGATTTAATCCAGTATACAGTTGCAGTAGATAGATTAAATCCAACTGTTAGTAACCTTTATAGTTTCTATAATCCTGGAGTTATTAGACTTATTAAAAAGACAATAGACTCAGTTAAAGATAAAAAAGATAAGTTTGTTGGTATGTGTGGAGAGATGGCTGCAGACCCACTTGCAATTATTCTTCTTGTTGGGCTAGGACTACAAGAGTTTAGTGTAAATGCTAGTATGGTTTTAAAGGTTAAAAAACTAATATCTATGATAGATAGTAAGAAGGCTGTACTTATCGCTAACAAAGTCTTGACTTTAAAAACTGCTAAAGAAGTAGAAGCTTATTTAGATGGAGAAGCTAAAAAAATATATGGAAAGTATTATTAAAATAAAATTACACAAGTGATAGGAGGTTCATTTTATGAAATATAAAAATGGAGAAGAGTTTTTAAATAGTCTATATAATGATATGCATATGGAAGAAGCTGTCATGCATACAGCAGAGAAAAGTGATAGCCCTACTGAAAAGATAAGTAAATATTTAGAAAGACTAGAAAGAACTCATGATATAGCAAAAGACAATCCTCATAAAATGGAAGTATTGAAGAAATTTTATTATGATAAATATGTAATAAAAGAACTGCCTGAAAGCTATATTAATTTACAGAAAAAAATAGCAAGAGAAAGAGGCTATGGAGATGTTCCTGTAACAGATGAAATGAAAGAAAAATTACTTTCAGCGGTACAAAAAGAGCAAGAAAAATCTCTTGATATGTGGATAGACTATCTGACAAGTGATGATGCAATGTATCCAATATGGTTTAAACATTATGCCTTTAGAGGAATGCTAAAACTAAATAAGTTTGATAAAGAAAAAGGAGAGTTTGGAAGAAGAAGTAAAACAACAACAGAGCCTTATATAGAATTAAATAGAGAAGCACTAGCAAGAGTATATGATACTTTGGCAAAAGAAATAGGAACTAATGAAGAGATAAGTGAAGAAGCAAGTAAAGCTTTAGAAAATGGTGAAAGTTTTAAGAAACTATATGAATATTACTTAACAAATACTGGTTATGTAAATAGAGGCAATGATACAGATGGAATATGGGTAAAATATGACCAAGGAAGTGATTATAGACCATTATGGGAGTCATTGCAGGGAAAAAATACTGGCTGGTGTACAGCAGGAGAAGAGACTGCTAAAATGCAACTTTCTATGGGCGATTTTTACGTATATTATACAAAAGATAAAGAGGAAGAATATAAAGAACCTAGAATTGCCATTAGAATGGATGGTAAATATAATATAGGAGAAGTAAGAGGAGTAGGAGAACATCAAAACTTAGAAGGATGTATGACTCCTATTGCTGAAAAGAAACTAAATGAATTTCCTGATAAGGATAAATACTTAAAGAAAGTTAATGATATGAAATTGTTAACAGAAATTGATAATAAAGTAAGTAATAATATAGATTTAACGAAAGAAGAGTTAAGATTTTTGTATGAGGTAGACTCAAAAATAGAAGGATTTGGTTTCAGCAAAGACCCTAGAATTAAGGAAATACATGATAAAAGAAATAACAAGAAAGATTTAGCATTTATATTTGACTGTAAAGAAGAAAGTATAGGAACTGCACTTTCTGATTTTGATAGTAATAATATTATAATATTTTATGGAAATTTAATGTATAGAGGAAAGGAGATACCATCTAAATTAAAAACATTAAAATATATAGTTGGAAATGCTTTTTTTGGTAATATAACTAGTGCCAAAGGTTTAGAAAATTTAGAAATTATAGGTGGAAAAGCTAGTTTTACAGAATTAAGAAGTGCTAAAGGTTTAGAAAATTTACGAAGTATAGGTGGAGATGCTTTTTCCCTTTATTTAGGTAGTGCAGAAGGTTTAGAAAATTTACGAAGTATAGGCGGAAATGCTTTTTTTGGTAATATAACCAGTGCCAAAGGTTTAGAAAATTTACAAAATATAGGTGGAAATGCTAATTTTGATAATTTAATCAGTGCAGAAGGTTTAGAAAATTTACGAAGTATAGGCGGGAAAGCAAATTTTTATAATTTAATTAGTACCCAAGGGTTAGAAAGTTTGCAAAATATAGGTGGAGATGCTTCTTTTTCTAATATAACCAGTGCAGAAGGCTTAAAAAGTTTACAAAATATAGGTGGAAATGCAAAATTCGAGAATTTAAGCAGTACAGAAGGTTTAGAAAGTTTACAAAATATAGGTGGGAATGCTATTTTTTATAATTTGACTAATGCAGAAGGTTTAAAAAGTTTACAAAATATAGGAAAAACTATTTGGGCTAATAAATTAACTAGTGCCAAAGGTTTAGAAAATTTACGAAGTATAGGTGGATATGCACATTTTACCAGTTTAAGTAGTACTAAATACTTAGCCAGTTTAGAAACTATAAATGGAGAAGATACTACAAAGTTTGAAGAAGAAATAAATGGTAAAAATAGTAAAACAATATAAGGAGGATGAAATAATGGCAAAAGATAATAATATTTTATTAGCAAGAATTGATAATAGATTAATTCATGGACAAATAGTATGTCTATGGGCAGGGGCAGTAGGAGCAAATCTGATTGTTGTAGCAGATGATGAAACGGCAGAAAATGAAATAGAACAAAGTGTTATGAAAATGGCAGCATCATCACTTGGCTATGATACAAGATTTTTTACAATACAGAAGACTATTGATATTATAGATAAAGCATCAGATGACCAACACATTTTATTAATATGTCAAACTCCTAAAGATTTAAGGAGAGTCATTGAAGGAGGTGTAAAGATAAAGGAGGTAGATATTGGTAATATGTATTATGATGAAGGTGAAAAGAAGCTAACAGATAAAGTTTCTGTTAGTAAAGAAGATCTTGATGATTTAAATTATATCAAAAAACATGTTGATAAAATTTATATTCAAGATACACCTGATTCACCAAAAGAAGAATTTTAAGGGAGGAAGATTTAGATTATGGAAATAACATTATTACAAGGAATAATTATAACACTGGTAGTTATGGTTCTTGTTATTGATAGACACCTAGAAGCATTATTCATCTTTAGACCAATTATTGTTTGTCCTATAGTTGGAGCGATTCTAGGTGACTTAAATACAGGACTTGTAGCAGGTGGTATGGTAGAACTTGCTTTTGCAGGTATAGCAGGTATTGGAGGAGCAAGTGTTCCAGAAGCCTTACTTACTAGTGTTATGACTGTTGTATTCGCTCACATTACAGGAAATAATGTAGCGACTAGTTTAGCATTAGCATATCCATTTGGAGTATTATTACAATTCTTATGGACTGTTAGAAATACAGCTTTTGTTTCTTTCAATGGTCCTGCTGAAAGATATGCTAAAGAAGGAAATATTAAAGGATTATTTAAACTATGCTTTTATGGAATAGCAATTACAAGTATTGCTACTGGTATTTTAACATTCTTATCAGTATATGCTGCTCAAGAACCATTAAGAAATCTAGTACAAGCAATGCCTGATTGGTTAATTAATGGTTTCCAAGTAGCTGGAGGATTACTTCCTGCTGTTGGATTTGCTATGTTACTACGTGTAACTTTAAAAGCAAGATATATACCTTATTTACTTGCAGGATTCCTATTCGCAACATTTATCCAAATAGACAACGTTTTACCAGTTGCTATTATGGGACTTGCTTTTGCTATGATGGAGTTCTATAGAAGTGGTGATAAAGAAGTTGCTTTAGCAAGTGGAAAGGAGAGTGAGAAGAGTGGCATCTAAAGAGAAAAAACGTAAAAGAGTTGTAACAGATTCTGATTTAAATGATTTAGCTTTACTTTCTGTCTTAAATCAATCATGCTTTAACTATGAAAGAATGCAAAGTATTGGTTTTACTGCAGGAATGGGACCAGCATTAAAGAAGATATATAAGAATGACCCTAAGACTTTATCAAAAGTTTTACATGATAACTTAGAGTTCATTAATACTCACAATACATTACTTCCTTATTTACAAGGATTAATGTTATCACTTTATGAAGGTGGAGAAGACCCTGAAACTGTTAAAAAGATTAAAATATCTTTATTTGGACCTTTAGCAGGTATAGGAGATGCCTTATTCTGGTTTACGTTACTTCCAATTACAGCAGGAATTTGTGCATCACTTTCTGACCAAGGAAATGTTTTAGGACCAATAGTATTCTTCTTAGTATTCTTTGCTGCTTTCTTACTTCGTTTTCCACTTGCAAGAATGGGTTATAAAACAGGTACTAAAGCCTTAGATAAATTACAAGAGAATACAAAAAGAGTTAGTAATGCTGCTTCAGTATTAGGTGTAACAATATTAGGTGGATTAATTGCAAGTTATGTAACTTTAACAGTTAAAACAACTATTGATATTGGACATGATGCTACTGTAAGCTTACAAACAGATTTCTTTGATAAGATTATGCCTAATTTATTACCATTTGCATTTACTTTCTTAATCTATTTCTTATTAAGAAAGAAAGTAAATACTACAGTATTAATAGTAGGTATTATCATAGTATCAATTGTATTCTCATTCTTTGGAATACTTTAGTAAAAAGCCTATTAAGGCTTTTTCTTTTGGCTTAAAAATGATATAATTTTTTTGAAAGGTAGTGAGATAATGAAACAGATTATAATAATAACAGGACATAATAACTTTGCTAGTGGAATTTTAAGTTCTCTAACTATGATAGCAGGAGTTAAAGATAATGTTTATGCAGTAGACTTTTTAAGTAGTGATAATGATGATACGCTAGAAGATAAATTTAATAAGATAATTAGTGATAATAAAGATAGTGAGATTTTATTTGTCTGTGATTTAATGGGAGGAACTCCATTTAAAGTAGCATCTAAACTTGCTTTTACTAAAGATAGTTATGAAGTAGTAGCAGGTATTAACTTAGGAGGTTTAATAGATACTTCAATGAAGTTAGATAAGATGAGTATAAAAGAATTAAAAACATCTTGTAAAGATGCCTCTATTAAGTCAGTTATCCCTTTAGAAAAGGTAATAGAAAAAGATAAAGAAGAACCTAGTGAAGGAATTTAGGTTCTTTTTCTTGACTCATAAACTATTACTAACTATAATAAATGACAGTTTATGAGGTGGTTTAATGGAAGAAATATTAAAAAATAAAGAATATTGCAAAAATTGTGGTGGATACTGCTGTAAAAAGAGTGGTTGTGATTATTATCCTGAAGACTTTAAAGATTTATCCTTTAATGGATTAACTAATATCTTAAGTCAAGGTAATATTTCTATTGTGTCTTTTTTAGATTTTGAAAGATTACCAAATGGAAAATTAACATATACACCATTTTTATATTTAAGAGCAAGAAATATAGATAGAGATATAGTGGATTTAGTATCAATAAAAAAGACATGTAGCATGCTAAAAGAAGATGGTTGTTACTATGATATAGAACATAGACCTAGTGGCGGAGTTAATTTAATACCTGCTTCAAATAGATTAAATTGTCATTCTAAAGAAAATCATTTAGAACATATCAAACAGTGGGGAAGGTATCAAAAAGTATTAAGTAAATTTGTAAGAAAATACTGTGGTATGTCATTAGAAGATAAATTAAAAGAAGATATTGAAAACTTATTTTATGAATGTTTAAGTGGAGTTTTGGATACTGTTCCTATTGAAGAACAAGAAGATATTAAAAGAATGATACCACCATTAATACAAACAGCACCTATAGAATATGAAAAAGCTTGTAATCGTTATAAAGAAAAGAAAATTAGTAAAAAATTAAATTATCCAAGTAATAAAAGAAAGTAAAATAAAAGTGAAGATTAAGTTTTCTTCACTTTTAATATCTCTAAAATGTATTAGTTCTTCCTTTTAATACAGGTACATGGTCTTGATAAGTTCCCTTAGTAAAGGCCATTTCACATGATAATAATTGCATTACGATAGCAGCTTGATAGAAAGCATAAATACTTTCAGATTCATCTATCATAATAGCCATATCTGCTATATCTGCAATTTCTTTATCATTAGTAACTACATAAGTCTTAGCTTTTGTATCTTTTAAATAAGTAACAACTCTTTTAATATCTTCGTTAGTTTTATCATCTACTGCAAATAAAACTACTGGAGTTTTAGGACTGGTTGAAGCAAGTGGTCCATGACAAAACTCACTAGCTTTATATGGAATAACTGGAACTAAACATGTTTCCATAACTTTTAGAGCAAATTCTTTAGCAAGAGAGTAACTATAACCTCTAGCAATAGAAAAGCCCATCTCCATAGAGATTAATTCTTTAGCCATAGGTTTAACATCTTCGTATAAATCTAATCCCTTCTTAACAGCTTCTATATATTTATTATCATCAAAGCTATCTTCTTCACCGCTTAAGCATAAAGCTAACTTAGTTAAGATATATAAAGTAGTAGTATATCCTTTAGTAGCAGCTCCGGCTTTAGTTTCTCCAATCTCATTAAATATATGTTTATCAGTTGCTTCTGCTACTAATGAATTAGGATTATTAGTAATAGCAAAAGTATAAGCTCCAGACTCCTTAGCTTTCTTTAAAACAGTACTAACATCATATCCTTTACCAGACTGAGAAATAGCAATTACACAAGTATTAGATAAATCCATATTACTATCATAAACAGTAAATATGGAAGCATCTGCCATTTCTACAGGAATTTTTGTATGTAGTTCTAAGAAAAACTTACCAAAGATACCTCCATGAGTAGATGTACCTCTTGCAACTATCATGAAGCTTTTAGGGTTAAATTCTTTAATCTCTTTAGCAATAGAAGGTATTACATCCTTATTCTTTTCTATACATGCTTCTAGTGCTGTAACTTCTCTTATTTCTTCTAACATTTTTGTATTATTCATTTAATCATCTCCCTACCTTAATTTTAACACAGTAAATTTTTTTAACAAGAAATAATAAGTAATAAGACACTTTCTTTACAAATATAATTTTAATGGGTGTTATATATGTTTAATAAATTTGATACGATTAGGCCTTATACAAAAGGTGAAACTTGTAGGACTTTTCCGGTATATTATCCACCACAACATCAAGATATACAACCAGGTATGGAATACTTAATGAAACCACTTCCTGTTTTTGATGATTCTAATTATAGAGGTAGTGGTAAATTAAAAGATAAAGTTGCTATTATTACAGGAGGAGACTCTGGTATTGGTAGGGCAGTTGCTGTCTTCTTTGCTAAAGAAGGAGCAAAGCTTGTTTTAGTTTATTATAATGAAGAAAGGGATGCTAATGATACAAAAGATTATATTGAAAGGTTAGGCGGAGAAGTATTATTAATTCATGGTGATTTAAAGAATAAGGACTTTTCTAACTTTATTGTAAATGAGACACTAGACTGTTATGGTAAGATAGATATTTTAGTTAATAATGCAGGCGTTCAGTATTTTGCCGATAACCTAACAGATATTTCAAATGAACAGTTTGACTATACAATGAAGTCTAATATCTATTCTATGTTTTATTTAACTAAAGCGGTACTTCCTTATTTAAAGAGTGGCTCTAGTATTATTAATACTACTTCTATTACGACTTATAATGGAGAAGGGGACTTAATTGATTATGTAACAAGTAAAGGAGCGATAGTTGGTTTTACAAGAGCACTTGCTACTAATCTTGCTCCTAAAAACATAAGAGTAAATGCCGTTGCCCCAGGACCTTTTTGGACAGCTTTACAACCTGCTAGTAGAAAGGCTAAAGATATTCCAACCTTTGGTTCTACTGGCCCTATGAAGCGAGCTGGGCAACCCTATGAGATAGCAGCTATCTATGTTTATTTAGCAAGTAATGATTCAACTTATACAACAGGTCAAGTAATTCATGTTAATGGCGGAGAGTATAAAGGATAAAGTAAAAAAGCTAGTTAGTTAGCTTTTTTCTTTGCAATTAAAACAATTTCTGTAGGAAAGATATTACCACCATAATACCTTAAATAAAAGTTATAATTTTTATTGATACTCTTAATTAATTTAGGGATTCTAATTAAATCATTAAAGCCATGATAAATAGATATTAATAGGGTAGGACTATCATTTTTAATATGCTTCTTAGCACCCTCTATTGCCTTAAACTCAGCTCCTTCAATATCCATCTTAATAATATCGACTTTCTCTTTTATATCTTCATCTAAAGTTACCGCTTCAATATCACCTTTAGCATCAGTTATGGTATTAGCAGAATTATCAACACTACTAGTATTAAGACTTAAAGTAGTCTTTTTATTGTATAAAGCCTTATCTCTTATAATAATATCTTCATTAAAGATAAATTTATCTTTTAAAGTTGCAAGAGATGTATCCGTAACTTCATAACAGTAAATCTTTTTATATTCTTCTAAATAAGTATCTAAAAAGTCATCAACACTATCTCCTATATAACTACCTACATCTACATAAACAGTATCTTTAGTAGTCTTAACTAAATCAGGGTCAAAATAATGTTTATAACAAGTATCCATAACTTCATGTAACATAGTAAAGTCATAGTAATAATAATTTCTAAGTATAGCTAGTAATATCTTTTTAGACTTATAATCTTTTAAGCTTTGATAAAATACTACTAAATCAGTTAAATTATTCTTTAGAAGATTAACTACCATTTTAATCTCTTCAAAGTCATTATTAATATAATCTAACTTACCCCAATAATTAAAACTATTAAGAAAAGTCTCGATATTACCTCTTAACTCTTCATTAAGACTTAGATATCTATTCTTTATATTTAAATAGACTTCTTCTTTACTCATTAATTCTAACTTCTTAATTAAACTATAAAACTCATAATCAATTTTATTCATTATATCACCAATATAATCTATGTAAAAAAAGTTTAATTGTTTAAAAAATTGTGTTAATATATTAACAAAAGGAGAATGACATTATGAGAAAAGCTAAAATAAAAAATGTTAAAGTTATGATTGGTAGTGGAGAGCATTCAATGTTTTTAAACGTACCCAAAGGTAAAAAAGTAATGCTTGAAGATGGGACTTTTATAAGAGCAGGAATTACTTCTGAGGAAGCAAGAAATGAATTTTTAGAAAGAGAAAATAAAATTATAGAAGAGATTGAAAAAGAACAGCTAAAAGAAAATGTTAAAAAGAAAGTCTTATCTATTTTTAAAAGAATATAACGAACAAATTTTTTATAAAAAAAGTATCTTGTTCGATTGATTTAGTGAATTATTTATGATACTATTGTTGTAGGAATACTTAGTTAGTTAGGTACTATCCCTTTCTACCTTATAATTTTATACTGTTGAAAGGGGAGTTGATAATATGAGAAAAACAGAAAAGTTTCTATGTTATATCATATTTTCACTTATTTTCGTAATAATAGTTTTATTATTTATGTTAATAAAAATAGTACCTACTCCTTAGTAGGTACCTAACCAAAAACTTTTTAGGGATGGTACCTAACAGAGCAAACTAGGTATTCCCTTTTTTATTTATATGTAAAATCTCTTTACATATTCATAGTATCATAAATATTAAATATTGTCAAAATTCTCTTTTAAAAAAATTACATCTTACTTATTTCAATTATCATATCCATATCATCATCATTAGCCATAATATTTTTATGGTTTTCTTTACATTTTTCACATCTATAAATAATTTTATAAGTATCTTTAAACTTTTCAATACCAATAGGTTTTAACAATCCTTTGCACTCATTTAATCTATCACCTGGCATAATATCTACATGTTTTGAGTAAAGGCAATAAGGACAATGATCTCTTGCACTATACTTTAAAGGTAACACTTTCTTACCACAATTTTCACAAATAAATTCTTCATCTTTCATCGTAAATCTTTTCATAATTACTTCCTTCTTAAACTTAATATTTTTATATCTTCCTTAATAATATTACACATATTTTTTAAAGCATCTTTTTCAAAGGGGTTATCTAAATTATATTTTTTAATAATCTCTTTTAATGATAAAGTTCCTCCATCTTTACATAATTTTATATATAAATCAAAAGCATCTTTAATACTTTCTTTTTCTTTTTTATAAAACGATAAAGCTAGAACATTATCAATTGCATAGTCTATTGTATAGAAAGGATCAATTATTCTATTGGTATCTGCTTGATACTCAGTCCCTCTATTAAAATATTCTGTGTCATAACTATCTAAGTTATATTCTTCTCTTATTTCTAACCATTTCTTTTTTCTTTCTTCACTATTTAAATTATTATCATAAACACAACTCCAAAAATCATCAGCGATAGCCATATTTACCATTAAAGAAAGACTATTAGTTAGATGTTTAATTTTATATTTATAATCATCACTTCCAAAGAATAAGTCCATAAAAGGATACATTAAATATTCCATACTAGTAGAATGTATTTCGCAAATATCAAAAGTAGGCCATCTATTCTCATGAAACAATAAATCCTTACTTAAATATAATTGATTAGAGTGACCAAACTCATGAAAAATACTAGTTATATTACTTTCTAGTCCCACAAACTTTTGTATAAACAAAGGCACTTTATAATTAGGTAGGTAAGTAGTAATACCACCATTTGATTTATTTTCTCTATTATCTAAATCTATTAAACATTCATCTAACATCATACAGAGTAAATCATAACTTGTTTTAGAATATTCTTTTAAAACTACCTTAAACTTTCTTAAAATATCATTTAAATCTCCCATAATTTTAGCATTGCCATCATTAAATAAATAACTATTATCATAATATTCTAACTTTTCTAATCCTAATCGTTTTCTTTGTTGTTCTTTTAATAATTTAAGTAGGGGAACAACATATTTTTTTATCTCTTCTTTAAAGATAGCTAAATCATCTTTGCTATAATCTAAACGATTCATTTTTACAAAAGACATATCAGTATAGGAGTCAAAGCCAAGAGTTTTGGCAATGGTGTTTCTTACATCTATTAATTCGTCTATAATAATATCTATTTCTTTTTCTAGACTTTCTAATATTTCAAATCTCTTATCATATGCTTTCTTTCTTAAATCTCTATCATCATTATTATAGTAGATACTAAGTGAAGAAAGATTTATCTCTTTATCTAAGAAATTAAACTTTGTACCAATAATTAATCTTTGATATTTAGAATATAATTGTTTTTCTTTAGTCTGTAAAGAAATAACATCATCATTTTTTAATCTAGCTTGATTAGATGCTATAGCAAGAGCTCGTTTACCAATAAATTTTTCTAGCTTTTCTTTATTTTTAGAAGAAGATAAAACTTTATAATAATCATAGATTAAGTTATTAATAATAGGCTCATATTTACCTATAATCTTTTCTGTTTCTAAATATTTTTTATTTTTAGTGTCTTTTAAATATCCTATATAGCTGATCCAATATAAAGTTAAATAATTATCTCTAACATTATTAAATTTTATGATTAGCTCTTTTTCCTCATTAAAATCTAAACAATTCATTAACTCTTTAAGAATTGCTTCTAAATCATTTTTTATATTTTCTAATATTTCTTCATTAATAATTTCTCTTTCTAATTTTTCTTTTATTTTCATAATTAACTCTCCATCTAATAATGATATTATATAATTATTTCTTATCTTTATCAATTAGGTAATTTTAAGTTACTATCTTCTGTTAATTCTATATAGTTTTCACTAGTTACAATAGGCTTTTCTAATTTTCTTTCTATTTCTTTTTTAGCACTATTTATTACACTACCTGCTTCACTCATATCACTCTTTAACTCTTTTAATCCTTTACTATCATTTTTCTTATGAAACTCTACTGCAGTCGCTTCTCCTAAGTTAGTTAAAGCTAGTTCTATATTAGTCATGGAATCTCTTAAGTTTTGTCTATCATCCAGCCCTTTAATATTTTTATATTCTTTAGCAGTTACACCAAAGCCACTCTTATATATTTCATTTGTTAAAATAGCATAATCTATACCATTTTGAACACCACGTTCTTTCCACTCATCAGTCAAACTATGTCTAGTAGCGATTCCTCTTTCTCTCATATTTATCCATGATTTAGAGTAGCCTTTCTTTTCATATATTTCTTTCATCCTATCCATAGCAAGTTCTGGATTTTGAATTTCTTCAATTCTTTCACTACCAACTTTGGCCAGCCATCTTTTAAAAGGCTCTGCTTTTTTAGAGGGAATAGACTGAATTATTCTTAAAATACCTTCTGTATCAGCACAATCAGTCAAACGATACTTGCCATCAGCCGCCACTAATTTCAAACGTCGACAAATTGTCGACAGTTCAATTTTTTCTTCTTCCTTCACTCTCTGCTTAAGTCTATACCAATAATCCCTTGGATCTTTAGAATCGGTTAAGGCAAAGACAACATCAACAACACTGAAGTACCACTTTCCTTCCTCCCAAGTTCTTCTTATCTCTTTTTCTTCGAATAAAGCTAATTTGTAATTCATAATATCTCATATCCTTCCTTATGTTTATCATTATTTCTAATATTTTCAGCTTATCAGCTTAGGGGGATGTACAATTTGTACTCACCCTTGGTTTAAATGTAATTATTTAGAGCAACTAGGTTATTTTACTTTTCATAATATACAAACTCCTTTCATATATATCTTTTGCTATCCTTATCAACTTTTTTCGCAAAAATTCAAAATTTACAAAAAATATAGTTGTACGAAAAATTCGTACAACTGAATAGCTTTAAATTACAGTTATATTCACTACACACATAGTTAAAATAATTTGAAAAAAATTCCCATAGTTGTTATAATACCTATAGAAAGGTAAGGAGCTTATTATGGATTTAAAATTAGAAGTATTTGAAGGACCACTTGATTTGCTCCTTCACTTGATAAAAGAAAATAAGATGGATATTTTCGATATTGAAATAGAAAGTATTACAAAACAGTACTTAGATTATATTCATAAAATGAAAGAACAAAACTTAGATATCGCATCCGCTTATCTAGTAATGGCAAGTGAACTTACTTTGATAAAGGCAAGGATGTTACTTCCAAGACCTAAAGTAGATGAAGAAGAGATAGAGGAAGAAGACCCAAGAGAAGAGTTAGTAGCAAGACTACTAGAATATCAAGCTTATAAAGAAATAACTAAGACTTTAAAAGAAAATGAAAGTAAAAGACAAGAGATTCATACCAAACTACCAGAAAATATTAATAATTATATAGAAGAAAATACTATAATAACAGGAGAAGGTTCTCTTGATTTATTAGTAGATGCCTTTAAAAAGTTTTTAGTAAGAAAAAGTGAAGAAAAGCCTTTATCTACTAAAGTAACTATGAAAGAAATAACTGTATCAAGTAGAAAATTAGAGATTAAAAGTATCTTAAAGAAAGAAAAAAAGGTAAGTTTCTTTAAACTTTTCCCTGTATCAACCAAAGAATATATAGTGGCAACATTTCTTGCAATACTTGATATGGCTAGAAATAAAGAATTATTAATAAAACAAGAAGAACTATTTAGTGATATTATCGTAGAGGGGGTATCATAATGAATTTAAAAGCAGTGTTAGAAGGATTACTATTTGTAGTAGGTGATGATGGCCTTGACCTTGATGAGATAAGTAGAGTATTAGAAATATCTAAAGATGATGTTAAAGAATTAATTAAAGAATTACAAACTGATTATCAAAGTGATAGTAGAGGTATTAGAATAGACTTTCTAGGAGATAAATTAAAACTAACTACTAAGAAAGAACATAATATGTATTATCAAAAACTATTAACTACAGAAGATAATAATAATTTAAGTCAAGCAGCATTAGAGACTCTTGCTATTATCGCTTATAATCAACCTATTACAAGAATTAAAGTAGATGAGTTAAGAGGTATATCAAATAATCATATTATAAGAAAGTTAGTTGCCAAGGGCCTTATTAAAGAAAGTGGTAGAAGTAATATGCCAGGTAGACCTATTCTATATGAGACTACTAGTGAGTTTTTAGATTATTTTGGGCTATCTTCTATAGATGAACTACCTGATATGAGAGATTTCTTAGAGGAAGAGGAAGAAGAGAAAGAAAGAGAAGAAGATGTAGACTTATATCAATCTAAATATAAAGAAGAAAATTAATATATACAGATTATAGAAAACTATGCTATAATCTAGTTATGCCTGTATGGCGGAATTGGTAGACGCGGTAGACTCAAAATCTACTTCTAGCAATAGAGTTCCGGTTCAAGTCCGGATACAGGCACCATAAAGAAATGATACGAACCCAATAAAGGTTCGTTTTTTCATGTAATTATGGTATAATAGAAAACAGTGGATGTGATAACATGTCAAAAATTGATGATATTAATAGGTTAATTATTGAAAGTAAATTATCTGGAGAAATATTTACAAAAGAAATTAGTGATGGACATCATACTTTTAGCGAATTGTATAGACATAGAATTGTTTTATTTTGTACTTTATGTAATTTACTACCTGAAATATCATGGAAATCAAAAAAACATTTTGATGAAGAAAATGATCCGATGTTTAATGATAGCTTTATAGCAGGAATTAATACTCCAGAAGGAGTTGCTACCTATCACGTTAAATTAAAATATTGGGAAATGTTTAATATTCCAGAATTGGAAAGAGCTCCAAAATATGAACAATATGATTCGGATGATGTTATAGAAAGAGTATATTCGTTGTCAAAAATTAAAATCAATAACAGATAGTTATAAGATGAATTTTAAAAAAGTTTACTAATTTGATATATAAAGACAGAGTCTAAATTTATCGGAAAGCATAATTAATAGTCAATAACACTATGCAATGCTTTAGAAAGACTGTGATTAGAATATAAACCAGGAAGATTAGAAGTGGAATGTTCAAACATAGAATAATTCAC
>DVHC01000051.1 GCA_018712385.1 Candidatus Onthousia excrementipullorum
ATAATAGAAAGTGATAAATGGGGCAAAATTTATGTTAATTTAAAATTAATAAGAGAAAAGTATGATAGAGGATTAAAGTTAAGTAAATTAGAAAAAGAACTATTAATATTAACTTTAACAAAAGTTGATGAGATAGAAGCATTAGCGAAAGGAGATGTTGAGTTGATGGAAGTTGCAAAAGAATTAAAAAGATTAACAAATGATGCTTATACTATTGGACTTTATGATGAAGAAGAGGAAAGAAGATTAATAGAAAACAGTATAAAAATTACTGCTAAAAAACAAGGTGTTAAGCAAGGTGTTAAGCAGGGGATTAAGCAAGGAGTTAGGCAAGGTGCTAGTAATGAGAAAAAAATTATCGCTAAATCAATGCTTGCCAAAAAGATGGATATACCTTTAATAAGTGAACTAACTGGACTATCTAAAAAACAAATAACAATGCTTATGTAGAAAAAACATTTAAATACTAAATAGAAAACATGACTGCATAATTTATCCCCATAGTTTTACTATGGGGAATATTTAGTCAGTTTCTTTAGTCATTATTCTTAGCTTATCATAATTTTCTAATCCTTTAGAACTGCCTTCTGGTAATAGATATATATAATAAGCTTTTAATCTTGGCCTTATAAACTTTTCTGTTCTAATACTTGGATATATTGCTAGTATATTATTCTCTTTATCAGTAACAACAATATCTAACTTTTGACAGACAAAATAAGTATTAATCATTTTCTTTTTAGGATAACATAATCCTTCCTTAATAGGATAAAGATAAAATCTAAAGCCTTTTAATCTATCTGTAAATTTAGTAACTGTCTTAAACTTAATTTTATTATTTCCATTCTTTATATATTTTTCCATGTGCTTCACCTAGTTGTATAATAACATTAATTTTAAGTTAAAGCTAGAATAAAAAGTATATTTGTGTTATTATAGTGAAGAAAGAAAGGGAGGTAATAAAAATGAGTGGACATTCAAAATGGGCTACTATTCATAGAAAGAAAGGATTAATAGATGCAGCACGTGGTAAAGTATTTCAAAAACTTGCTAAAGAATTATATGTTGCAGCTAAGTCAGGTACACCAGACCCTGATAGTAATGCTTCATTAAGACTTGTAGTTGAGAAAGCTAAAGCTGCTAATATGCCTAAAGATAATATCCAAAAAGCTATTGATAAAGCTAAAGGAGCAGGTAATGGTGAGAATTATGAAAGCATTCGTTATGAAGGATATGGACCAGGTGGCGTTGCTATTATGGTAGATTGCCTTACTGATAATCGTAATAGAACAGCATCAATGGTACGTAGTACATTTTCTAAACGTGGTGGTAATTTAGGTACTGATGGTTCTGTTAGTTATATTTTTGAACGTAAGGGTATTATTGTTATTCCAAGTGATTATGATGAAGATGAAGTAATGTTAACAGCCTTAGACGCAGGAGCTTTAGATATGGAAAATAATGGAGATACATACTTAATCACAACACCTAGTGATAAGTTTATCGCTGTTAAAGATGCTCTTGCTAACATTGGTGTTGCCGAATTCCTTACTAGTGAGGTTACATTTGTTCCAAATAATGAAGTTGAACTTGACGATGAAACTAAAGAAAAAGTATATAATCTAATAGAGGCTTTAGAAGATATCGATGATGTTGGGGATGTTCATCATAATATGAAAGAGGACTAAGATGTATAGTTATATTATAGGAAAAGTAACAGAAGTTATGTCTAATGCCATTGTCTTAGAAAATAATGGTATAGGTTATCTTATTAATACACCTAATCCTTTTGCCTTTGAAGAAGGAAATGACTATAAAGTCTATTTATATCAACAAATAAAAGAAGATGAACATAGTTTATTTGGCTTTAAAACTAAAGAAGAAAAAGAACTATTCTTAAAACTTATTGGTGTTAAGGGTCTTGGACCTAAGATGGCTCTACCAATAATTGCCACTGGTTCTATTAATGGTATTAGTGATGCGATTAATAGAGAAAATATTCTTTATCTAAAGAAGTTCCCTAAGATAGGTGAGAAACTTGCTAAACAAATGATACTTGATTTAAAAGGAAAACTTGATGATTTAACTACTGGTGATGAAATCGTTAAAGATACAAGTGAAGAGTTAAGAGAAGCTTTACTTGGACTTGGTTATAAAGATAAAGAGATTAAGAGTATAATCTTGAAAGTAGATAATTCTTTAAGTATAGAAGACCAAATAAAAGAAGCCTTAAAATTATTATTGAAGTAGGTGTTTAAATGGAAAGAATTGTAACAAGTGAAGAGTTAGAAGATGATGGTGTAGTAGATAATACTATTAGACCTGAAGTTCTAGATGAATATATTGGACAGAGTGAAGTTAAAGAAAATATTAGAGTCTTTATAGAAGCTAGTAAGATAAGAGGAGAAGTATTAGACCATGTTTTATTATATGGTCCTCCTGGACTAGGTAAAACTACACTTGCCTTTATTATTGCAAGAGAACTTGGTGTTAATATTAAAACTGCTAGTGGTCCATCAATTGAAAAAAGTGGGGATTTAGCAGCAATATTATCAACTCTTGAACCGGGAGATGTTTTATTTATAGATGAGATTCATAGAATGCCAAGATACATTGAAGAAATACTTTATCCTGCTATGGAAGACTTTACTTTAGATATAATAATTGGTGGCGAAGGAAGTTCCAGGAGTATTAAAATAGACCTCCCTCCATTTACCTTAGTAGGAGCGACAACAAGAGCAGGAGATTTATCGGCACCGCTTAGAGACCGTTTCGGTATTATTTCTAAATTAAAATTCTATACAACAGAAGAGTTAACGGAAATAATTAAAAGAACGAGTAGAGTCTTAGATATGCCAATAGATGATAATGCAGCAGTTGAACTTGCTAAAAGAAGTAGAGGAACTCCTCGTATTGCTAATCGTCTCTTTAAAAGAGTACGTGACTTTGCTCTAGTAGATAAGAAAGAATCTATTGATTTAGAAGTAATGGAAAAAGCTTTAGAGAGACTAAAAGTCGGTAAGAGTGGACTAGATGAGACAGACCATCAACTATTAAGAGCGATTATTGAACGTTTTAATGGAGGACCTGTGGGAATAGATGCCCTAGCTTCATCAATTGGTGAAGAAACATCTACTATTGAAGATGTAATAGAACCATACTTATTACAAGAAGGCTATTTAAAAAGAACAAGTAGAGGTAGAATGGTAACAGAAAAAGCCTATAAAGAGCTTAATATAAACTATCAAGGAGGCTTTTTTGGAGTTGACTATGATGTATAATGATTTAATTAACTCCTTACAAATAGAACTACTAACAAGCAAATATAATGAAAAGTTAATACCTTTTTGGTTAGGAAATTTAAAGTGTAGTAGAGATTATGATGAAGATAAACAAAGGATAATTCTTAGAATAAATGAAATGTATAAAAAGGAAAAGGTAGAACATCATTCTAAAGTTAGTTTCTTGTTAGGATTAATTTCCTTTTTAAATAAAATTAAGAATTATGATGACTATTCTCTTCTTAGTTTTTATTTTCTAGGCTTTTATTTTTGTGATTATGATAAAGAAGAGTTAGAGGAGTTTATTAATGCTAAAATATCACCTAAGATAATAAATGTAATTGTTGCAAAAGTAGATAGCTTATACGAAAAAAGTAGTTATTTAGATTATTACTTTGATAAAGATAAAGAAATAATAGATGATTTTGACAATAAGAGTAGTAATGAAATAAGAGAAAAAATATGTTTTAATGAAAATGCTAGTTTTGATAGGGGGTATACTCATGAAATTAGAAGAATTTGATTATAATTTACCAGAAGAGTTAATCGCGCAGACGCCAATAAAACAAAGAGATGCTTCAAGACTTATGGTGCTTGATAAGAAAACAGGAGAAATTGAACATAAACATTTTTATGATATTATAGATTATCTTAATAAAGGAGACACTTTAGTTTTAAATGATACTAAAGTCTTACCTGCTAGATTAATAGGTGAAAAGATGAGTACTAAAGCCGTTATAGAAGTTCTATTATTAAAGAATGTTGAAGGTGATACTTGGGAGACTTTAGTTAAACCTGCTAGACGTATTCATGTAGGTGATGTTGTATCTTTTGGTGAGGGGTTATTAAAGTTAACATGTACTGAAGTTAAAGACGAAGGTATTAGAGTATTTGAGGCAAGTTATGAAGGAATATTCTATGAACTATTAGATAAACTTGGTACTATGCCACTACCACCATATATTCATGAAAAACTAGAAGATAAAGATAGATATCAGACAGTGTATGCTAAAGAAGTAGGTAGTGCTGCTGCTCCTACTGCAGGACTACATTTTACAAAAGAGTTACTTAAAAAAATAAAAGAGAAAGGTATAAATATCGTATATCTAACTCTTCATGTTGGACTTGGTACGTTTAGACCTGTAAAAGTAGAAGATGTTACTAAACATAAGATGCATAGTGAGTTTTATTCTTTAAGTAAGAGCGTTGCCGATACTTTAAATAAAACAAGAGAAAATGGTAAAAGAATAATTGCTGTTGGAACAACTTCTACTAGAACATTAGAGACAGTTTATGGTAAGTTTGGAGAGTTTAAGGAAGACTCTGGCTTTACAGATATCTTTATTTATCCAGGTAAAGAGGTTAAGAGTATAGATGGACTTATTACTAATTTTCATTTACCTAAATCAACCCTTATTATGTTAGTATCTGCTATAGCAGGGAAAGATAATATCTTAAATGCATATAACATTGCCGTTAAAGAAAAATATAGATTTTTCTCCTTCGGAGATGCAATGTTTATAAAATAATATCTAAGATTGATGTTACCACTTATTTAGAATATCAGTTATAATTAAGACCAGAGAAACTTTAGAAGTCTCTGGTTATTTTTTAAAAAATAAATACAACAAAATGTTGACTTTTCTCAAAATAGGTATAAAATATAACATAAAAAAGAAAAAATGTATCTTTTTCTTATAAAAATGATATAATATGATTGAAGGTGATGAAAATGATAAGATATGTAAAACTAGAGAATTATAAGTCTCTTGTTAATTTAGAAGTTAATTTTATGAAGAAAAAAAATGAACCTAAAAATATTGTAGTTATTTATGGAGAAAATGGAATAGGTAAATCTAATTTTGCAAATTCATTTTATACACTTAATGAAACTATGAGTACTATGTCTTCTATTGAAATGCTAAAACAAATACTTGAGAAACCAAATGAAAATAATAAAGCTATGTATGATGATTTTACTACAAAATATATAAAAACAAGATTCAAAGATATTAAAATGATTATTAATGATTGCAAAACTATTGATTCCAAAGACAATATGATTCTTGAATATGGATTTATGTATAATAATAAAAATGGAATATATCATATTGAAATGGATAACGAAGAGATAGTTAGAGAAAGACTAGAATATGTTGTCAATAAAAATCAAACATATTTCTTTGATATAAATAAAGATAATACTAAAGTAAATCCCAATATTTTTATAGATAAAGATTATTATAATGAGTTTTTAGACTTACTTGATAAATATTGGGGAAAACATTCCTTCTTATCAATTTTATCTTATGAGATAGAAGACAAGAAAAATGGCTATATAAACAAGAAAATATCTAAAAATCTTTATACTGTACTAGCATATTTGAAAACAATATGTACTAAAATTAAAGGTGGAAATCATACTGAATTTGGAATTATTGGTACTAAGCATAATTTAATCTATAACTTAGAAGAAGGTAAGATATCACTAAAACGTGAAAAAGAACTTAATAATAATGAGTATTTACTTAATGAAATATTTACTACATTATATTCTGATTTTAAAAAAGTTTATTATAAAAAAACAATTGAAGATAATTATATAATATATAAACTTTATAGTAAAAAAATGATATATGGTAAGATAATGGATGTAGATTTTTCATTAGAATCTACAGGTACTCAAAATATTTTAGCATTGATACCATACCTAATATCAGCTTGTGAAGGACAAACAGTAATTATAGATGAATTAGATACAGGTATACATGATTTGTTAGTTAAAAACTTGTTAGAATGTATTGTTAAATATGTAAAAGGACAATTGATTATTACAACTCATAATACAATGCTTATAGACTCATCAATACCAAATGAAGATATATATGTTTTTAATGCCAATAGTAAAGCTTTTAAAGAATTAATTGCTATAACAGACTTTGATGGAAGAATTCATAAAAATAATAGTCCTAGAAAAAAATACCTTAGTGGATTATATGGTGGTATACCTATGTTTACAGATATTGATTTTGACGATATATTAGAGAATTTAAATAGAGGTAATTAATGAGAAAATTAAATTACACAAAAGCACTTGTAATAGTTCATGGAAAGTCTGAAAAACAAATATGTCAATATATTAAGAATAAACTGAGACTTAAAATAGAAATTTATAGCGATAAGAATGGTGAGAAAGCTATACAAATAACTAGTTTAAAGAATACACTTAATAATAAAATCTTTAAGTCATATAGGAACTTCATTAATACTTTTGAAGATATAGAATTAGATGCTAGTAGTAAAAATATCAATAATAATTTTAAAATATTCATAATTATGGATACTGATGATTGTAGTGAAGATGAAAAAAGAAAGTTTATTAATAAGGAAATGTTTAAAGGACACTGGGCATATGATTATATTGTTCCTATCTATAATATTCCGGAATTAGAAACAGTACTTACAGAAGCGAAAGTACCTTTTACAAAAACAGGGGTAAAAAGAAAAAAAGAATATATTAAACTTTTTCCTACAGACCCAAAATATATTAAAACTGATGAAGTTCAAATTAAAGAATTACTTAATAAATTAAAGAAACAAAAGAATACAAATTTGAATGATTTTCTAGATTTTTGTTTAAAAGTATCTGATTAATATTACAGATTTGTCAATTAATTTGGCATTCTGAGTATAAATGATATAATTCTAAATACCTAGTACTGTTAGATATTTATGGTGCGTCAATTATAATTAAGACCAGAGGAACTTTAGAAGACTCTGGTTATTTATTGAGTAATCACTCACAAAGATGTTGACTAATGTAAGTAATTACCAATTTATTTGAATAAACTGTTGAAAAACTTGATTTTATCAGATATAATAAGAGACGTATTGGAGGAAGAAATATGGAAAAGAAAGAAACTAAAAAAGAAACAAATAAGAAAAATTATCATAATATTGAAATAAAAGTAGAAGGAAAAGAGTGGACTGATGCTGTTGATAAGGCTTTTAAAGATAGAGTTAAAAAAGTTGAAGTAGACGGTTTTAGAAAAGGTAAATGTCCTAAGAATATCTATGATAGGAAGTTTGGACAAAACTATTTACTAGATGCAGCAGACTTAGTAATTCAAGATGCTTATACTAAAGCTTTAAAAGAAAATGATTTAGTACCAGTAGTACAACCTGAGCCTAATTTAAAGAGTTTAGATGAAAATAGTGTAACATTTACTTTTAAAATTATTACTAAACCAGAAGTTAAGATTAAAAAGTATAGAGATTTAGGAGTTAAACCTAACGAAGTTAAAGTAACTAAAGAAGAAATCGACCATGAAATAGACCATTTACTTGAAAGATATGAAGAATTAGTTAATAAAGATGAAAACGGTAAAGTTGAAAACGGTGATGTTGCAGTTATTGACTTTGAAGGATTTAAAGATGGAGAGCCTTTTGATGGCGGTAAAGGAGAAAACTATTCTCTAGAAATAGGTAGTGGTACTTTTATTCCTGGTTTTGAAGAACAATTAATTGGTATGAAGTCAGGTGATGAGAAAGATATTAAAGTAACATTCCCAGATGATTATATGGAAGAGTCTCTAAAGGGACAAGAAGTTACATTTAAAGTAAAAGTACATGAAATTAAAACTAAAGAAAAAAGAGAATTAGATGAAGACTTCTTCTTTGACCTTGGTATTGAAGGGGTTAATGATGAAGAAAGCCTTAGAAAAGAAGTAGAAGCTAATATAAAAGCTAATAAAGATATGGAAGAAGAAAATAAATACATCGATAAACTACTTGAAGAAGTATCTAAGAATGTAGAAGTTGATATTCCAGAAGAGATGGTTAATGAAGAAGTAGATAGACTACTTAGAAGAACAGAACAACAAATGGCTATGCAAGGAATTAGTTTAGATTTATATTATCAAGTTACTAAATCTACTGAAAAAGATTTAAGAGATCAACTTGAAAAAGAAGCTTATCAAAACGTATTATATCGTTTAATGCTTGAAGAAATTATGAATATGGAACATATTGAAGTAAGTGAAGATGAAGCTATGGAAGAAGCTAAAAGACTAGCAGAACGTTATAATATGGAACTAGATGACTTCTTAAATCAATTTGGTGGTATTGAGATGGTTCAATATGACCAAGAAATGAGAAAAACTATTGAATTATTAAAAGAATTAAATAAATAGTTGATACTTTTTAAAATATTTGGTAAAATTACTAAAGAAAAAAGGAGGGATAACGTATGGCAAAGAAATTAGGACATAGACAAAAGAAGACTTTTGTATGCTCAGTTTGTGGTAATGAGAATTATAGAGAAGAGAAAAATGTAAATAATACTCCAGGAAGAATGGAGATTAGTAAATATTGTAAATTCTGTGGTAAACACACAACTCATAAAGAGAAGAAATAATAATATAACAGTCATTTAATGACTGTTTTAAGTCTAATGGAAAGGAGTAAGTAAAATGGTTAATTCAAATGATTTTAAACCAGGTATGACTATTCAATTTGAGGGAGGAATCTATACTATAATTGAAAGTCAACATGTTAAACCAGGTAAAGGTGCAGCGATAGTAAAAGCTAAGATGAAAAACTTAAGAACAGGTTCTATTGTAGAGAAAACATTTAATGCAGGTGTTAAAGTAGAAACTGCCCATATCTCTAAGAAAACTATGCAATTCTTATATAGTATGGGAGATACATATTATTTCATGAGTATGACAGACTATGAACAAATAGAACTTGATAAGAGTGTTATAGGGGAAGATGCTAAATACTTAAAAGAAAACTTAGAAGTAGAAATTACTTTCTTTGAAGGTGAGATGTTAGGATTATCATTACCTGATAAAGTAGTTATGAAAGTAGTTAAGACAGAAGATGCCGTTAAAGGAAATACTTCAAGCGGTGCGATGAAAAATGCAGAACTTGAGACAGGTATGACTATTCAAGTACCATTATTTATTAAACAAGATGAAGATATCTTAGTAAGTACTAAAGATGGTAAATATGTATCTCGTGCTTAATAAATAGATGTAAAACAGTAACTATATGTTATTGTTTTTTCTTTTCTTTAATTGATTTATTGGACTCTATGTGTTAATATTCTATTAGATAGAAGAATGATATAAAAAAATATAAACATTATATAAATAAAAGGTAAGGAGTCCAATATGAGTAAAGATAATAAAAAGAAAAAAGTAACAGCAATAATTATAAGTATATTTATAGTAATAATCTTATTACTTGCTATTACCTATGCTTACTTTTCTACAGAACTTAATGGAAGTGACCAAATAGTAAAAGTAGGAACATTAGATTTAGTACTAGATGAAACAAGTGAAGGGATTAATTTAGGTAATGCCATAGGATTAAGTGATAGTGATGGTATGAGTTTAACACCTTCTACTTTTGAATTAAGAAATAATGGTAACAAGGCCGTAGATTATACAATCTATTTAGATGATAATACTATAAGAGAGACTGATACCAGAATAGATGATAAGTTCTTAAAGTATAATCTAAAGAAGAATGGAGAAAACAGTGGGGCGACTTTATTAACTACAACAGGAAGTAATCCTAATAGAATATTAGATATGGGAACAATCGAAGGAGGAGAAACTAATACATATAGTTTAAACTTGTGGATAACAGATGAAGTAGATGGGAACTATAGTGGTCAAGTATTTAGTGGTAAGTTAAGAGTAGAAGTATCACAGGAAAGAGATAAAAGTGTATCAGCTATATTACTTGATAATATTAAAGAACAAAACCAATACAATGATGGAACAGATACCTTTATAACAGGAGAAGACCCTAATAACTATATATGGTATAGTGGAAAACTATGGAGAGCGGTATCAGTAAATAATGATGCTAAAACCACTAAATTAGTAACCCAGTGGAATATAAGTGCAATTACCTATTCAAGTGGAAGTGATGCTTTTGATGGTAGTTATATGGAAGAGTGGTTAAATGATACTACAGTAGATGGTTTTTTAGGTAATTTAAGAGATTATGAGAATTTCATAGTAACAGATAGTGCATGGGATGCAACAGAGGATAATACATTGCTAGGAAGTATAACAAGACCAAACGGAACAACAACAGTAACAGCACCAGTAGGGCTCTTAAATATTTATGAATATCAAGAGAGTTATAGAGGAACAACTTATAGTAATGGATATTTAAATAATGGACTTCGCTGGTGGACTTTAACATCAGGCGGGGGTGGCGTTCGTATCGTTGAAAACAATGGCAATGCGGTTATTTTCGCTTCGCCTTCGAGTAATTCGAACGGTGTGCGGCCATCCATAAATCTAAAATCTAGCGTTAAAATTGTAGATGGAAATGGAACAATAGATAATCCATATCGCTTAAACGGAGATAATGATACTAGCCTTTCAGGAACATTATTGTCAAGTAGATATAGTGGAGAATACATTCGTTTTGGAACTGGAGAAAATAATCTATATAGAATAGTAAGTCATGAAAATGGTATAGGAACAAAGATAGTCAGTGCCGAACCGCTTAAAGATTCTGGAGCATTTAAAAGAATAATGTCTTTTGGAGGCAATACAACTTTTTCAAGTACAAATACTGTAGGTTCATTCTTAAATGGTGACTATTTAACAAATTATGTAGGAAGTCCATATACTGAGATGATAGAAGATAGTACCACTTGGTATCTAGGAAGAGTAGGATATGGTGCATCATATAGAGTAGCCAAATATACAGATACTAGTATGACGGGATTTGCAACAAGTACAAATGCTAAAGTTGGCTTACTACGCTTTGGAGAATTAATGTCTGGGCAATTTGATAGAAATGGTAACAATATAACTTATTGGACTTTAACACCATATAGTTCGTCAGACGTTTGGTTTGTCGACGACGACGGTTATTGTAACAAAAATGGTCCTGCGCTCGCGTACGGCGTTCGCCCATCAATAAATCTAAAATCTAACGTTCAGATTGTAAATGGTAATGGAACTAAACAAAATCCTTTTCAGATTGCCTTACAATAATAAAGAGTGATGTCATCATCACTCTTCTTCTGTCTCTTCTTGTTCTTCAACTATTCTTCCTATTCTAAAACTATACTTATAATCATTATCATTATATTCTTTTAAACTAAACTCTAAGCCTTGATATTGAAAGAACTCTGATGTTTTACTTTCCTCATCTTCAGTATTACCTAAAGTTTCAAAGACTCTATCATATATAAGTCCTGTGGTATCTTCTGATATTTCCTCATTACTAGCTCTAATCATATTACTAATTAATTCTTTGGCTTTACTTTTTTTATTAAAATTAATACTTACTATACTAATATTTTCATCTTGATAATAAAAACTTATCTTAATATCATTAATATTAATACTATCATCCACTATATCATCTATATTTATATCATCATCGCTTAATTCATTAAAATTATTAACTAAATCTTCTAATGTAATATTATCTATTGTATCAAGTTCTCTTAAACTTGCAAAGTCATCATTCTTAAGCTTTTCTTCCATCGTTTTATGGTCTATTATCGATTTAGTTATCTCTACTGATGCAAAATAACATATAATTCCTAAGATAATAGTAACTATAATAATTATAATAATCTGTTTTCTTGTTAATTTCTTTTTTTCTTTCTTTTCTTTTCTCTTCTTCATAGATATACATCCCTTCTTTCTAATTATAACAAATATTTACACTCTAGTCCTTTATTTTTATATATTTTTTTATAAAATCTTGTTATACTAATATTGGTGATGATATGAAATATTTAACAATTGGACATGCATCTTATGATGTAACATTTAGAGTAGATAAATATCCTATCGAAAATACTAAACAAAGAGTAGGTAAACATATAGATTGTGGAGGAGGACCTGCTAGTAATGCCGGTTATTTATTAGCATTGTGGGACTGCGATGTATCTTTTCAAGGTGTTGCCGGTAAAGACTATTATGGAGAAATGATTAAAGCTGAGTTTAAAATGGTAGGAGTTGATACTACTTACTTAGAACTAGTTGATAACTTTAATACTGACCTTAGTATTATCCTTGCTAATGCTACTAATGCTAGTAGAACAATACTAACTAGTAAAGATGAAACTTCTCCAAAGTGTAGTATTCCTAATGATAATAAATATGATGTTATCTTAGTAGATGGTGAAGAAGAAGAGATGAGTAAAAGAGTTCTTCTCAATAATAAAGAAGCGGTTAAAATAATAGATGCAGGTAGTTTTAGACCAGGTACCATTAATTTATGCCCTTTTGTAGATTATCTTGTTTGTTCTAAAAACTTTGCCCTAGATTATACTAAATTAGATTATGATGGCAGTATAGATAGTCTTATCAAAATCCATGAGAAATTAACTAATGACTTTCATAATACAGTAGTAATTACTCTAGAAGATAAAGGTTGCTTTACTAAAATAGGAGATACTTATAAACTAATACCTAGTGTTAAAGTAAAATCAGTAGATACAACAGGGGCAGGAGATATCTTCCATGGAGCTTTTACTTACTTTATAACTCATGGTTATTCTCTAGAAGATACCTGTAAACTATCTAATCTAACAGGAGCCTTATCAACTTTAAGAGTAGGAGGACGTTTTTCTATGCCTAAGTTAGAAGCTGTCTTAGAAAGAAGGAACTTAGTTGATACTCTCTAGTTATCCCAGTATAGATTTACATGGTATGGATAGGGAATATGCTACTTTTAAAGTAAAAGAGTTTATAGATGACTGTTATAAACTAAAATATGAGTATATCGTTATCATCCATGGTATTGGAACAGGTATTTTAAAAAATGCAGTTAATCTCTATTTAAAAAAAGATAAACGTGTGTTAGAATATAAACTAGATTTTATGAATCCAGGATGCACCTTAGTAAGATTAAAATTTGACAATCCTTAGGTTTTGTGGTATAATATGGCCAACTTAAGGAAAAGGGGGAGTTTGTATGTATACCGAAGAAAATCAAAGAGGTAGATTTCCACTTCGTGATATATTATTAAAAGCAATCGTAGTTATAATTTTCTTGATATTAATTATCTTTATAATTACAAAAGTAACTGAACCTAGTAAGAATACAACTAAGTCAAGTTCAAACTATGATAAAGTATTTAGTGAAAACTTAGAAGCGATGGAAAAAGCTGCTTATAGTTATTTTACTACTGATAGATTACCAAAAGAGTTAGGAGAAGTTAATGAATTAACATTAAGAGAGATGATAAATTCTAACTTATTAAATGCTTTTACTGATGCTGATGGTAATGCATGTGATGTTAATAATAGTTTTATTAGATTAACTAAAAACGATAATGATTATACTTTAAGAGTAAATCTAGAATGTGATAAGAAAGAAGATTATACTCTTACTAAAGTAGGAGAATATGACTACTGTGAACATGATATTTGTAAGAGAGATAGTTCTAAAGATAAAAAAGAAACTACTAAAGAAAGTGAAGAGACTAAAGAAGTAGAAATTACAGAAGATAAGAAAAATACTACTCCAAGTCAAAATAGTAGTTCTAATACAAGTACAGGAAGTAATGGAAGTACATCTAATAGCCCTACAACTAATACTCCTAGTACCAATACTACTCCTCAAGTTACAACGATGTATGAGTACAGGAAAGTTACTGCTCCAGTTTTATCAAATTGGAGTTCATGGAGTAGTTGGCAGTATAATACAAATAGAATTAGTGCTATTAAATGTAGTGATACTGATGCTAATTGTTTGAAGGAAGTATTATTATATTCAAGAAGAGAACAAGTAGGTACTAAAGATGGTAAACCAGTATATGGTACTGTTAACTACTATAGCACAAGAACTAGGACTTTAATAAGTAGTGGTTCTACTGATACTAAATGGAGTACTTATAATGATAAAAACTTATTAAATCAAGGATATACCTATACAGGTAATACAAGATAGAGGTGATAATTATGGATAATAAAATAGTTGGTGTATATCGTTATGAAGATTATGATAAAGATGGAAATAAAGTAGATACATATTGTTATGTAGAAGAAGATATGTCTACAGGAGAATTAAAATATAATTTTACTACAGATAGAGCTGAAGCAGTTGATGCTATTTATAGATATGGTAAAGAAAATAACTATAAAAGCATTGATGAGATGGTAAAAAGTCGTCCTTTAGCCTTTAACTTAAATTGTAAAGATGCAAGTGATGTTTTCTCTAAGATAAAGATGTATAATTTTTTATCTAATGAAGATAGATTTGATTTCATCTATGATCAAAATAAATTTAAAAATGGTAATACTGATGATGATGAAGATTTAGATGATGATTATGATGACTCATTAAATCCAGACGATGATGAAGACTTAGATGATGATTATGATGACTCATTAAATCCAGGCGATGATGAAGATTTAGATGATGATTATGATGAAACTTTTGCTGATAAACATCCTAAAATAGCAGCTATCCTTAATAAAATACCTTTTGTTAAGAAAGGTAAATGGCTTGAACCTAAAGATGGTATAAAGAAGAAGTTACCTAAAGGTGTTAAAAAACTTAAAGTTGCAATCCCTTATGTTACAGCAGTAGCAGTTGCTATTACAGGAGGATTTGGATTATATAAATTGTCAAACACACTATATAATTTGAATAATACTAAAACTGCTGGAACATTAGCAGACAATACAGGTAATAATTTAGATGATAATAATAATAAAGCTAACAAAGCTAAAGAAGAAGCAGAAAAACAAAAAAAAGAAGAAGAGAAAAAGAAACAGGAAGAAGAAGCTAAGAAAAAAGCCGAAGAGGAGAAAGCTAAACAAGAAGCTGAAGCAAAAGCTAAAGTAGCAACAACTAGTACATCTACAAGAGCAAGTTCTAATGAGACTTATACTCATAGTGGTAACTCTTCATCAGGTAGTGGTAGTTCATGGAGTGGTGGAAGTTCTTCTAATGGAGGAGGTTCTAGTTCTTCTGGAAACAGTGCAACTGATACAAGTATGCCAGAGTTCCAAGACCCTAATCAAACTATAGAAAATACTACCTCTAATCAAGAACAAACTGAACAATCTCAAGAAGAAGAGAAATATGATAATGTTTTTGAAAATGAGGGTACAGTTTCTGTAATTGAAGGTGAAGAAAACACTAATAATAATCAAGAACCTAGCCAAGAAATAGAAGTACCTGCTAAGACAGATGACAATGAAACACCAAATGATAATACAACTGACCAAAAAGAAGATGAAGAAAATATCGAAATTGGCGATGTAGATACTAATATTCCAGAAGGTGCAATTGATAGTGATTTAAGTTATGAATATGAAGAAGGTACAGTTGATGGTTCAAATAACTATGATGAAGTAATTGATGTAGAACCTGAACCTCTTCCATCACCAGATGAAGTCTATGAATTTGCTGGCGATGATAATGTAGCAACAGAAGATGAAATTAAAGATGCAGAAGCTAATCAAGCTACAGAAGATACAAGTGTTGAAACAGTACCAGTAGAACAAGCAGAAGCTACCCCAGTAGAAGCTAGTGTCGAACCAGAACCAACTCCTGAGCCTGAACCAGTAGTAGTTAGTGAACCTGCTCCTGTAGAAACAGTTCCTGTTGAACAGCAAACTGAACCTATTACTACAGAACAAGCAGTTGACCAAGCAGTAGAAGCTATGGCTAATGGTACAGATGGTAATCTTGTTGTGGGAGCCGATGGCAATATAACTTTTGAAGAAAATACTGATACAAATACAATAGAAGCAAATGGTATGACAAAATAGTTTTACTATTTGCTTTTTTTCTGCTATAATTTTGGTAGAATAGGAAGTGGTTGTATGGTTAATAATAACTTTGATTTACTTAAAGAACTTGATGATAATAAAAGCGAAATAACGAATTTTATTAACTCTAGTAATAAAACTATTATTGACGAAGAAATTAAAGCTAGGACCACCTTAATTAGCCAATTAAGGGGATATTATAGTCAAGTATTAGTTAGAGTCCAAGACTATTTACCTAAAGAAGAGTTTTCTTCCTATATTAACTTTCAAGATAAGATTATAAAAGAAATATCATCTTTAGAAAATAGTGATAATACTAATAATAAATTAGATTCTCTAAATAAAATATATAGTACTATTATGAATACATATAACTCTCTAAATAATAGAACCTTAACTATTATAGAGAATAATAATCCCATTATAAAATATAATAATGAAATAAAGAAAGCTAATGAAGTAATATTATCTTTAAACAATCTAGAATTATCAAAGACTCTTATAGAACCACTTATACCATTATATAATGAAATAAAAACTACTAAAGATGTTACTTTAATAGATAAATTTATAACTGAAGCTAAAGAAATATTATCTAATAATAATACTAATATAAACGATAAATTAGGTATAAAAAATGAAAGAGTGTTCTCTTTATTTGCAAAAATAAATGACCAAATAATAGATTCTGCTTTTCTAAATAAAGACTCTTTAGTCTATGCTCTTTATACTCTTGAAGATAATAGTAAGTATTATGCAATAATTAAAAATGAAAAAGAAATAGAAGTGTTAAATCAAAGTCTTACTAATCTTCCTAACTTAGTTTTAACTAAAGATAATATTATAGAAACATGTAAAATAATTATAAAAAATGCTAGAATTTACTATGATATTAATGAATATATGAGGTATGTAGAAAAAAGTTATAAGAATAAGATGACTAAAGAAATAGATGAAGTAATATTAAAATATAAAACAAGACTCCAAGAAATAGAAAATCTTATTACAACACAACTTTCTTTTATAGATGATATTGCCCTTTTAGTTAATCATAAACCTTGTGATAAGTATCCTAATATTACTTATAACGATATTAGTTTAGATAAGTATTTTCCTAATTACACTCTAGAACCTGATTCTAAATTAAAAGAAGTAGAGCGTCTTATCACTGAAGTTTTATTAAACCCTAATATAAAAAGTGAGTTTAATACTAAAAGTATTTTAAAGACTTTATATGATTCTAATATAATAGACTCTCTTTTAACTAGTAAATATATTAAAGAAGATAATACTCCTCTTGTTAATACTAGTGATAACATTAATAATGATTTAGAAGTAACATCTAATATTAAAACTAATTATGATAAGATTAAAGATTATCTAAATATGCGAGTAGAAGAGTTAAAACTATTAGATGCTAGTCCTAAAATAAATGTAACTATAACGAAAGATGATAATAATATTTTTAAAGATATTAATACAGTTCTTGATTTAAACACTGCTATATCTATTTGTGATAAAGTTTATAAGAAAGGTCAAGGAGAGTATGCTGTTATAGATTATTTAAAGACAGGTAACACTTTAAAATTTACTTCTAAATATAAAGCTAGAGACTTAGCAAGTAGTGTTAATAGAGATAATTATTTAAAGTTATTGCTTGAAAATATCTTTAAGAGATACTTATTAAATAAAGATAATAATAGTTTTATAGAGTCTATTTTATCTAAAGATTCTATAAGTATTAAAGATATAGTAAATTCTTTACTAGCAGATAATAATTTATTAATTACGTCTATTACTAATTTTGACTATGACTTTTTAGATAGTACTAGTGATAAGGCGAAAAGAGTAGAAGAACTATTAAATAATAAAGAAGACTCAGTAATAGTAAAAATTAATAAAATTTTAGATGGAATTAGAAGAACAGAGAAAGTAATATTAGAGTCTTAAAAAAAATAATAATAAATTTTCGTTGATATTAAAGGGTTTGAAGGCATTTACGAAAACTCGTACTTGTAACTTTTGAAGTTTTATTATATATTTGTATTAGGAAAGAAATTTCCTAAGTCATCTGACTCTCTTTACCATCTTATTTTGTTTTATAGTCGCCCAAATAAACAAAAAAAGAAGAGTTTAGGTGACTTTTTCTTTTGTTATAAATTAAATAAAATTTGAGGTTTATCTTTTCTAAAGAAGAATTTTACTGTATAATAAAGCATAGAAAGAAAGGGATTAATATGATTAGTAAACCAAAAGGAACAGTTGATTTAACTGATAAGAGAGCAAGAACTTGGAAATATGTAGAAGAAGTAATTGATTCTGTAATGGAAAAATATAACTATAATTATATTAGAACTCCTATATTTGAATCTACTGAATTATTTCATAGAGGAATAGGAGATTCTACTGATATAGTTACTAAAGAAACATATGACTTTAAAGATAGAGGAGATAGACCTATTACCTTAAGACCCGAAGGAACGGCAGGAGTAGTTAGAAGTTATATAGAAAATAAAATGTATGGTACTCATAACTTACCTGTTAAAGTATATTATAATGGAACAATGTATCGTTATGAAAGGCCACAAAAGGGAAGATATAGAGAGCTTAGTCAATATGGAGTAGAGGTTCTAGGTAGTAGTGACCCTATGATGGATGCTGAAGTTATCTCTCTTGCTTATAACATCAATAAAATGTTAGGACTAACAGATTCTATAGTACATATTAATAGCATAGGAGATAAAGAGTCTCGTGATAAATATAGAGAGGCCTTAAAAAGCTATTTTAAGCCTCATTTAGACGACTTATGTGATGATTGTAAGGAAAGGTTTGATAAGAACCCTTTAAGGATTATAGACTGTAAAGTAGATAGTAATAAAGACTACTTTAAAGATGCTCCTAATATATTAGATTATCTTAGTGCTGAAAGTAAGGAACACTTTGATAAGGTGTGTGAATATCTTGACTTATTAGAAGTTAAATATGAAATAGACTCTAAGATAGTTAGAGGACTTGACTATTATAATCATACTGTTTTTGAACTAATGACAGAAAATAATAACCTTGCTTTAGGTGGTGGAGGAAGATATGACAACTTAGTTAGTATGCTAGGTGGACCAGAAACACCATGTGTAGGTTATGCTGTTGGTCTTGATAGATTAGTTGAAGAGATAATGGATAGAGATATAGAAAACGTTAGAGATGATATAGATGCTTTCATTATGTATGTTAATGAAGATGAAAAGAAAAATGCTATCTACCTTGCAAATGAACTTAGAATGTCAGGCTTTGTAGTAGAAACAGAGTATACAGGAAGAAGCTTAAAGAGTCAGTTTAAAAGAGCAGATTACTTTAATAGTAAATATTTAATACTACTTAACAGTGATGACTTAAACGAAGGCTTAATTACTATTAAGAATAATAAGACTAAAGAAGAAGAAAAGATTATGATGGAATATATTATCTATTACTTTGATGAACATATAAGTGATGATAACTTGCCTATAGAAGAAGATTTTCATAATCATGAAGAAGGATGTGACTGTGATGAATAAGATATTTTTTAAAGACTTAGAAAATTATTTTGATAAAGAAATAGAACTTAGTGGTTTTGTTGAAAATATTAGAAATATTAAATGGGTACAGTTCTTAGTACTTAGAGACTCTACTGATAAAGTACAAGTAACTATTGAAAAGAGTGATGAAAATAATGCTGAGATGGTAGAGCTAGTTAATAACTTAACTGTAGAATCTACTATTAAAGTAACAGGTACTCTAAAGAAAAATGAAAATGTTAGATTAAGAGGAATGGAGTTTATTCCTACGAAAATAGAAGTTACAAGTAAAAGTGATGCTGAACTTCCTATTAATATTCATGATAAAGATGCTCAATTACTTGACCAAAGACTAGATTATCGTTGGTTAGACCTTAGAAATGAATATAACTTTAATATCTTTAAGATTCAAAGTGATATGGTTAAATTTATGAGAGAGTTTATGTATTCTCATGACTTTACAGAAATCCATACCCCTAAACTAATAGGAGCGGCCAGTGAGAGTGGGGCAGATGTCTTTGAAGTAAAATACTTTGATAGAAAAGCATATCTTGCCCAGTCACCTCAATTTTATAAACAAATGGCTATCGCTAGTGGTTATGATAGAGTCTTTGAAGTTGCTCCTGTTTTTCGTGCTGAAAACTCTAATACTTCAAGACACACAACAGAGTTTACCGGTTTCGACGTAGAGTTTGCCTATATTGATTCTTATCGTGATGTTATGGACTTTGAAGAAGAATTATTAACTTATACATTAGAGAAGTTAAATGAAAAGTATGGCGAATTAGTTAAAAATCTTTATGGAAAAGAAATAGTCGTTCCTAAAGAAAAGTTCCCAAGAGTAAAATTAGCAGATTTATATGATGAACTTGAAAAAAGATATGATTATAAAGTGGATGAAAGTGAAAAAAATGATTTAACTACTGAAGCAGAGAGACTAAGTTATCGTTATGCAATGGATGAGTTTAACTCAGAGTTTATCTTTGTTACAGATTATCCTAAAGAAAAACGTGCTTTCTATCATATGCGTAAAGATGGTATTCCTGAAGGTTATGATTTAATTTATCGTGGAGTTGAAATAACTACAGGAGCAGAACGTGAGCATAGATATGATGTTTTAGTTAAACAAGCCAAAGAAAAAGGCCTTGATAAAGATGTAGAGTTCTATCTAGAGTTCTTTAAATATGGATGTCCTCCTCATGGTGGCTTTGGTCTAGGAGTAGATAGACTTACTATGTTAGTATTAGGATTACCTAGTGTTAAAGAGTCAATGATGATATTTAGAGGACCTAATAGATTAAATCCATAATCCATAAGACGTGTAAATTTACATGTCTTTTTTCTTTTTTTATAGAATATTTTTTATTCTTCCCTTATACTCTAAGTAAGAAAGGAAGCTAAGCTTATGGAAAATGCAAGAAGAGTAGGGATGTTATTTATTGCCTTAATAACCCTCATAATAGTGGCATCCATCATATTTATAGTTAATATTAATCTAAAAGGGGAAAGTAGGGAAACATTTAATGAAGATAGTAGTAGTCTTTCTACTAAAGAAGTGGTATCTTTATTAGAATTAGTTAATATTTATGACAGTTATATAATTACTTTTGATGGTACTAAAGATTTAAGTACTTTAACAGATAAAGAAAAGATTAACTTTATAGATAGATTACCTATTGATGTGAAAAATGACCTTAATTTAGATTTTGATGCTGGAGTTAGTCTAGATAGAGTAAAAAGAGTCTTAAAGAAGTATTTTGGTCCTAAAACAACCTTTAATCCTGTTAATTCTACATGTTTTCTAGATGATGGAGACTATCTAATCTATGATAGTAATACTAATATGTATAAAGCAGATAATGATTATCATGCCCATAGTGCTTATACGTCTTTATCTATAGAAAACTATTATGTAGAAGGAAAAAGAATTGTTGATGGAGATAAATTAATCTATTCTATAACCTTAAAAAAAGCTTTCGCTTATCCTAATACCTCATCTTATTTTGGTAGTTATACTGATTTAGTAAATAATAAAAACTTAGTAGTAGATTTATATGAAGAAGATAATGATTATGAATCTAGTGATATTAATGCTTTAATAAAACCATATAAAGATAAGTTAACTAGTTACACTTATATCTTTGAAACAAAAGATAGTATAGAAAATAGTTATCTAATAGAACTTGCAAATCTTAATAGGGGGAGCGAATTTTAAAAGACCTTAACTCTTTTTAGTTAAAGTCTTTCTTTCGGTATATCCTTCGCTATAATCTATCGCTTCTTCAAACTTTTCTATTGTCTTATCATAACTTTCATCAGTACTGCTTTCTCTATATTCTAAGAAAGCTTCTTCATACTCTTTAACTGTTTGATAATGGGCACTAAATTGATTAATATTTTCCTTAATAAAGTTATCTTTAGTTATATTAAGGCCATTCCTTAAATCATTAACTAAAGTAATACCATTATGGATAAGAACATTATAAATAATTAAGTTACCAATAACATTATCTTTAGCATTTTTAAACTCTTCTTCTAAATAAGTTATGTTTCTATAAGAAGATTCTAAGAATCTGTTCTGTTCCTTTTCATTTAAATCTCTTTCAAGAGAAATCTTCAACAAATTAAAAAATGTACTATTATCTTTCAATACTTTTCTTTCTTTAATAAGTTTTAACATACATAAGCCCCCATTTCTAATAGAAGCTATTATACCACATAATGATTTAAAGTCAAAAAGTTATACTATCAAAATCAAATAATATTTGATATAATAGAAATGGACAAATAGTAAAAATAGTATGCTGATACTTTAGCACGAAATATAATTCGTTTTTTGCTATGTTCATTTGGTATTATGCATTATAAAGATAGGAGATTATTTATGGAGATAAAAAAAATAGTAACAGGGGCACTTGAAGAGAATTGTTATGTACTAAGTAAAGATGGTACTTGCCTAATTGTTGACCCTGGAAGTGATAGTAAAGATATTAAAGAATTAGTTGGTGATGATAAGATTATAGGAGTTTTAGTTACTCATGCTCACTTTGATCATATTGGAGCCTTACGTGATTTTCTAAACTCTAACCGTAGATTAAAAATCTTTAAGAAGAGTAATTTAACTGATATGAAAGAAGTAGAAGTGGGAACATTCAAGTTCATTCCTATAATGACACCAGGACATAGTAGTGATTCAGTAACATTTTACTTTAAAGACGATAATACTATGTTTGTAGGAGATTTTATCTTTAGAGATACTGTTGGTAGATGTGACCTTCCGACTGGAAGTAGTGAAGAGATGGATAAATCTATTGAAAAGATTAAAGCATATGATGATTCTATCACTTTATATCCAGGCCATGGAGATGAAACTACTTTAGGTAGAGAAAAAGAGTATAATTTATATTTTATTAATAAATAAGGAGTTGTAGATATGTATATTGATTTAGTGGTATTAGTTGTATTAATATTAGTAGTAATAATGTATTTTAGAAGATTTTCAAGCTTTGTCTATTTTATTGCAATCATTGATATCTTCTTAAGAATATTAACATTTATTAAAAATAATATAGGCTTACCTGACCTTGCCGCCGTTATTGATAATTATATTCCTGAAAGTATCCTTGCAATTGTAGGTAATTATACAAGTGGAATTCTTTATACAATAATCGCTTGGGCTTATATTATAATAATGGCTATATTCTTATTTTATAATACTAAGTTCTTTATTAAGAAGAAAAAAATATAGGAGGTGTTATTTTGAAAAAAAATAATACATGGATAAAAGTTGTAATTGCAATTGTCGTATTAGAATTAGTAATTGGTGGTGTCATCTTTACTTATAAAAAATTAAATAATAGTCCTGATAATAGCATTTCTACCAAAGATAAAGAAGTCAAAGCATTATATGAAAAGATTGCCTATAATGATATAGAATCCCTTGATGTTATGAGTCCTAAAATAATGTTATATTATGGGTATAAAAATATGGATGTTAGTGAGTCTACTAATTGTGATGTAGTTAATCCTACAGATGATACTACAGGCTATAGTTGTGAAGGCATTGCCAACTTTATCCCTAGTAAAGATATAGAGAAGTCTGTTAAAGATATTTATGGACCCGATATTACAGTAACTAGAACATCATTTGAAATAGACCCTAATCATTATGCTTTTTATGATGAAGTTATGGATGGATATGCTATATATACTAAAGATGAAGAAGTTAATGTAGATCCAATAAATATGAAGTTAGAAAATGCTAGTAAAGACGCTGATAATATTATATTGACAGTAGAAGTTCTAGATGGAGTATTTGGAACAGTAGAGGATACTTATAATTTTACCTTTACTAAAGATGGGGATAATTACTATTTAACAAGTAAAGAAATAGTTGCAAATAAGGAGGATTAGTTTATGTTTGAAAGAATTAAGAATGATATGATTAAAGCGATGAAAGAGAAAGATAAGTTTAAACTTTCTGTTATTAGAATGATAAAGGCATCTATTGATAAAGAGAGAATTGATAAGAAAATTGAAATTACTGATGAAGTAGTTATAGATGTCCTTGCTAAAGAATTAAAAACTCGTGAGGAATCTAAATTAGAGTTTAGTAAAGCAGGAAGAACTGATTTAGTAGAAGATTTAGATAAAGAAATAGAGATTATTAAAGAGTATTTACCAGAACCATTAAGCGAAAGTGAAATTAATGAAATTATAGAAAATGCAATGAAAGAAGTGGAAGCTTCTACGATTAGAGATATGGGTAAAGTTATGAAAATAATTACACCTAAAATTAAAGGTAGATGTGATATGAAAGAAGTTTCTAATAAAATAAAAGCAAAATTAAGTTAATTTAACTGTCCTTTCTACATATTCTATAGAAGAAAGGACGGTTTTTATTATGAAAATTATCGCTCATAAGAGTAATTTATATAATAATAAGACCTTTATTGAATCTGTTAACAGTCTAGAAGGACTTACTGGAGTTATGCTAGATGTAGTTATGACTAAAGATAAGAAAGTATTAGTTTTTTCACGTGTAACTACTAATAAAATAACTATTAATACAATTCAAAACAATAATTTAAATGAATTAACATATTATGATATCTTAACATTAGAAGATGCTCTTACTATGTTAAATAACTTTAAAGAAAAAATTATCATTAATTTGCTTCCTTTAAATGAAGCCATACTTATAGAAGATTATGAGAAAGTAGTATCAAATAATTTAAGTTATACCGAAGAAGTAAAAAAGGTAATTGATAGGTTTCCTAACTTAAATATTTATGTTTGTAGTAGTAGTTATAATCTTTTATATCAAATTATTAGAGTATTTACTAATAGAAAAAATGGAGTAGTTTTAAGCGAAGATAGTGGTAGTTATATTGATGTAGATTTTTATATCTTTATACCTAGTATGTTAAATGAAAAAATTATGGCCGAACAGTTAAACATAGGTAAAGAGGTTATGATTATAATGGAAGATGCTGATGATATATCTATAGTTATAAGTTTTTTAGAAAATAATAGAAATAATAAAGAAAACTATCAATATATTACAAATCATGCAAAAATATTTTATTATTCAGTTAATAATATATAGAAGTAGTAATTAGTAAAGGATGTAGTTTATGACAAAGGAAGAAATATTTAATAAATTAGAGAAATTAGATTTACCAAAAGATAAATATATAGTAATTAGTGGGGCAAGTTTAGTAGTTCAAGACATTATAGAAGAAACAACTGATATAGACCTTGCTTGTTCCAAAAATTTTTTTGATGAGTTAGATTGGCCGGTAAGAGAAGAGTATAACTCAAAGATTAAATATAAAGATATCTTTGATATAGATTATGATTTATATGATGAAAAAAGAGTTATAGAAGTTAATGGTTATCGTTTTATGAATATAGAGGCTTGTTATGAGTTAAAAAAAGAAATGAATAAACCTAAAGATAAGAAACTAATTAAAGAATTAGAGTTAAAAGTATGCTTAAATGATAACTATTATTTTGAAAGAAAGTTAAGAAATAAAGGAATTAACTTTATCGCTGGAGTTGATGAAGTTGGACGTGGACCTTTAGTAGGACCTGTAGTCGCTGCTTGTGTTGTTTTACCAGAACACTTTAATCTAGAAGGGTTAACTGATTCTAAAAAACTTAGTGAAAAGAAAAGAGAATTTTTTTATGATGAGATTATGAGGCAAGCATTAGGAGTAGGAGTAGGTATTATTTCTGAAAAAGTAATAGATGAAGTTAATATTTATGAAGCGACTAAAATGGCTATGAAAGAGGCAATTAACAATTGTTCTTGTAAGATAGACCATGTCTTAATAGATGCGATGAAACTAGATATAGATATACCTACAACTTCAATTATTAAAGGAGATTTAAAAAGTATTACAATAAGCGCCGCTAGTGTAATCGCTAAAGTTACAAGGGATAGAATGTTAGATGAGTTAGATAAGAAATATCCTATGTATGACTTTAAAGATAATAAAGGATATCCTACTAAGAAACATTTAGAAGCGATTAAAAAATATGGTATTATCGATGAACATAGAAGAAGTTATGGACCAGTTAGTGAATAGACAGAGTCTAAATTTATCGGAAAGCATAATTAATAGTCAATAACACTATGCAATGCTTTAGAAAGACTGTGATTAGAATATAAACCAGGAAGATTAGAAGTGGAATGTTCAAACATAGAATAATTCAC
>DVHC01000006.1 GCA_018712385.1 Candidatus Onthousia excrementipullorum
GGGTGTAAAAAATTTTTGTAGGTAAAATTATAATATGTTATCCTAATTATAGGAGGATAAGAGAGATGAAAAAAGAAGAGGATAAGCATATTAACGAATTTACAAATGAATTTGATGAATTAGTTGCAAAAGGGAAAATGAATATTAATTCTCTTGAACAATTAATGGTTGATAATGTTGAAAATTATAAAAAAGATTTACATAAACATGTAGAGGAAATATTATCAACTCATATTAACGAAAAAGAATTAATAATTAAAAAAAACGAGAATGGAAAGAAAAGGGATATCAATTAAAACATCTTAATAGAAGAAAAATAGAGTTTATATTACTTTCTGGAAAAGTTAAAATCCATAGAACTGTTTTACAAATTCAAGGAAATATAGATTTAAATATATACAATCTGAAAAGCAAATTAATTACCCCTTTAGATGAATATCTAGGAATAGATAAATTACCATTTAAAGTATCATTAAAAATGATGATAAAAATAGCATTCTGGGGACAAAATCAGGCATCATTTCAAAAAGCTAGTGATATTATATATATGGTATATGGAGTTAAAATATCTTATGTTACTGTAATGAAAATAACTAAATATGTAGGTAAATTAGTTTATGATTATAACTATAATAAGGCTATAGAAATTTGGAATAATCGCACTAATATAGATATGACTGTAACTAAAAAGAAAGGTACTTTATATATTCAAGCAGATGGTGCAAGTGTTAATACTAGAATAGAAGATGAAAATGGTTCTACATGGAGAGAAAATAAATTAGGTATTTTCTTTTCTGATGATGATATGTATAAAAGAAAAGATGAATCTAATATTATTAATCATAAAGAATATGTTTCTTATATTGGTAATGTTGAAACTTTTAAAATATTAGTATTTGCTAAAGCAGTAGAACTAAAATATTGGGAATATGATAATATTATATTTATATCAGATGGTGCCACTTGGATTAGAAATATGATAGATGAACTATTTCCTGAAGCTATTCAAATATTAGATAAGTTTCACTTAATAGAAAATATAAACGATTATGGTAAGTTTATATTTAATGATGATACTAAAAAGGTAGAGAAATTTAGAGATAAAATAATCGGTTATTGTTATTCTAGAGAATATAACTTGATAGTAAAAGAACTAAAGAAATATAAAAATATAACAATACCTAAAACTGTTTGTAATTTATCAGTTTATTTAGAAAACAACAAAAATAAAATAGATTATTCTACTTATGAACACAATGGCTGGTTTGTAGGTAGTGGTGCAATAGAAAGTTCTAATAAAACTGTAGTACAACTTAGATTAAAACAAGCAGGAATGAGATGGAGCGTTGAAGGTGCTAATTATATGATTGCATTAAGATGTATGTATGAAAGTGATCATTGGAGTGAAATAGAAAAAATAGTAGTTGATGAAATATATCATTAACTACTATTTACCTACAAAATTTTTTTACACCCGCTATCAAACACTGTCTAATTTTCCATTGGATTATTCCAACACTCACTCCATTTAATTAAAGTCTCATTTTCCGTAATATTTCCCACCATAGAAAAAACTAAATTAACAACAGTTACAAAGAAAAATATTAATAAAGCATAAACTAGTCTCTTAACTATTCTACTTAACAGTTTTTTATTTTCTTTATCATCACTACTAATAACTGCTTTCCCTAAATCAAAAGTACAAAGAACTATTAATATAATAGGTATAGCAATCTGTAAAATAGGAAATACCCCTTCTTTAATAACTCTAACGATAGAATCAAAACCATAACAATTACTATCTATATTTACAACTACTGTATCTAATATATTTAACATATTAACACACCTCTTCATATAGAAAAAAATAGCTTTAAAGATTTAAAGCTATTAACTTATCTCCGCCGGATTATTCCAACAATTACTCCATTGAGTTAAAGCCTCACTACCAGTAATTTGTCCTACCATAGAGAATAACAAATTAAGAAGTGTTACAATAAAGAATACTAATATTGCATAAATACATCTCTTAATTAATTTAGATTGAGCTTCTTTAACTGCTTTATCATCACTACTAATAACTGCTTTACCCAAATCTAATGTACCTAAAACTATTAAAATAATTGGAATACCTATTTGTAAAATAGGGAATAAACCATTTTTAATAATTCTAATTACAAAATCAAAACCACGACAATTACTTTCAGGATCAGCTGTTATATCAGTTAAAACTTGCATCATATTCATTAACATAATATTCATAAAATCTCCTCCACTTACAATAATAATATACAAATTATTGCCATTTGTCAATTATTACCGTTTAAATAAGCCAAATATTTTGCCTCCACTCTCTTTTTCTTTAGTTTTATTAATAAGTCCTATCTTAGATAAGAAATCACTAAGTACAGGATTCTTAACTCTATCATTTAAAGGCGGAATATTATAAAAGACTTTAGTCTTACCTTCATATTCAAAATCCATAATATCACTATTAGAAAGCAAACTCATATTTAAAACTATCTTTTTACCTTTAAGTTCTTCAAATATTCGCCTATCTCTTCTCATTAATTTATTTAATCTTATACTTGAAGGTTCTATCAAATATAAAACATCATTACATGCTCCTTCGTTGCTAGAATCATTCAAATCTATAAGTATAATCGCTACATCTTTATGTTTAACAACTTCTGTCATTAAATGTTCATCATCAACAGAAATCATATTATGACTATTAAAATAAAGAAAATCATGTCTATTAACTTCAATAGCCACTACACTCATTCCATAAGTCTGTTCCAATTCTTTCTTTAACATATAAATAAGTGTCGTACTACCAGCATGATCTGTAACATTCTTAATTCCAATTATTCTAGAACCTGCTATTACTTTATCATTAATAGTACTAGATAAATCATTTAACTGTTGAATATGTGCAACATCTTTATAAGTATTAGGATGCTCTAAAAAGTATTTAACTCCATCTACAGTAGTAGTAAAGTTATAAATACCCATAGATATAATCTTAGATAAATAACTACTAGATGTAGAAGCTTCTGTATTAGGAAGTAAAAGAATGATTTTATCAGCATCAAGACCTATAGATATCTTCTGTATATTAGTAATATCTTCATAATCTTTAATCGCTGTAATATCTAAAATCATTCTTGCATAAAAGAAGTTCTTGAACATATCAACAATCTCATCTGCAGTATGAACACCATCTACACTTTTAATAACATCTATATCTAAAGTAGACAGCATCGCTTTCGCTTCATTAGCAATTATAACGTTCACTCTATCACTTCCTTCTACTCATAATATATAGTCCTAGTCTCACCTACGACTCTTAAGAAATCTCCTAAACCTACTATATTATTAATAACAGGAATATTTATATTAACAAAAGTAACTACAGAATAATATCTACCTTTTCTTTCTCCATCCGCTTCATCAATAGAAACTTCATGAGCAACATAGCACCAACCATTCTGACAACTACTCTCATTAGCATTACTTCCATAATCATTTAAGAAATCTTGAACAAGTCTAGGAGGAACCTCATAAGTCATTTGATCAATATAACTATTAATCTTAGCAATCGCTTCATCATTATAAGGTCCTTCATATTGTTCAATTATATCAACTATACGATTCTTAACTCGAAATGCTCTAGTATAATTAACAGAATACGCCATATATCCATTAATTAAAAGTACAAAAGCTAAAATTATTTGTAATGTAAAAACTTGTCCTATCGCATCTCTCATTATTAATCACATCCTTACTTATTATTTAAATTTAACATCAGTTTGAGAAGTTGCATTATCATTCCATGTATTTTGGATAGTATTTTGAATTGTTGGCCAGAAAAATGCAAAGAATGCTGCAATAACACCTATTAATACAATAGTTACTACAGTCATGTTTAACTCTCCAGTCGCTTCTTTCACAAAACATCTCTCCTTTCGTATCTTACAAAATTAATTATATCAAAAATTTATTAATTTGTAACCTCTTTTTTTAACCAATCATTGTCATCATAGAACCTAATATTACAATCATAACACTAACACCAGTAACAACAAGCATAATCATAGTTTGATTTCCCATATGATCAAGTCTCTCTTTATATTTAGTCTCACGAGCTTTAGCCTGTAAATTAGAAACTGTTCTTGAAAACATCAATAAACGTTCCTGTTTCTTATCTTGACCACCTAATCCTAAACGATAAAGAAGTCTCATCATTCTCATAGAATCACGTACAGGATAAGTATTAGCAAAGTCCATATAAGGAGTAATACTAGAATCTCCTGAGTTAATCTTTTCAATTAATTCCCTAAGTCCAGGTTTAAAAATATCAGGAGCATCATTAATACTTTTACCTATCGCTACAGGAACAGTATAATGCTGAATTAATATTTCTAAACTCTTTAAATAGTATGGCAACATTATATCAATTTGATGCAAATGAGCTTTATAATATTTTTTTAATTGCATATAAGGCATTTTAAATACAAGTACTGCTACCAAACAAGAAAGAATAATATTGATTAGACTTACATCATCTATAAATAAAAACATAAATATAAAGAAAGCTCCAATCGCATAAGTTATTCTTTTTTGAAACAAAGTATTAGGAGAAGCACTATCACCATATTTAGCATAAACAAGGAAATCATAATCATCTTCTCTTAATATTTCAAAATATTTCTTATTATCATTAATAAATTTATCTTTATCTATTGTTCTATTATAAATTAATATAAATAGAATAATAACTGCAACAAATACTATTTCCATACTTACTCAACCCCCACATTCTCATTATAATATTTTTCCCCTTTTAAGAGGAAATAACTATTAAAGATTATAATAAAGTGTAGAACAAGTTGAACCCAAATACTTTTAATTAATTCGATATAACTCTCACTACCAAGCATATATTGAATCAACATAACTAAAAGGAATAACATAATACCATACTGTAAGAATTTCTTATGGAATGTTGCCCTATCCATTCTATCACGATAAACACTTTCTACAAGGGTATCGATATCTAGCTGCATATTTTCCAAACTCTCTCCAGTGTCTTGTGCTCCTTCTTTAGTTATCTGTAAGAACAACTGATGCATATTTTTAACGATATAGTAAGGATATTTATCACTCATATAATTAAGTGCCCCATCAATCGCACCTTCATCATAAGCCATATCTATCATATGATTTACATCACTTAACACAGGGTCTTCAAGTATACCTGAGTCTCTAACACCCTCTAATGATTTAACAAAACTCTGAGTAGTTGCAAATTCCATTATTGTATTAGTAGTATATACTTGAATTTGTTCAAATATAAATTCACTATAAACTCTCTTACATCTCAAAAAAGATAAATAAGGAACAAAAGCAATTGTAATAAGAACATAAATAACAGATACAACTAAGTTATAGAAATACATATAAGTAACAATACCAGCAAAACCACCCATAATTACTACTTGAACTAAGTATTGTCTAGCCGTATATTCTTGCCCTAACTGTTTTGTCTTCTCTCTTACAACTTTATAAGAATAAGGAGCAAACTTATCATATATTACCTGAACTTGATCAGTAATAAACTTAGATACATTCTGTCCTCTATAGTTTCTATATAATAAAACAGCAATAGCAATAACCAATAGTAAGAAAAATACCATATAACCCCTCCTCTCTTTAAACTATCTCAGTAGGAAACGTTGTATTAGACTGTGGCTTATTATCAAAATTAGGAGATGTCACAACATCTAGAGAAGGTGTATTATTAACTGCATCAACCGCTTCATCTATATTACTCATTGAATCTCCTTTAGTAAACAAATTATCAATAAAGATATTTTGATTTTCCAAATATTCTTTTAAATGCTCAGTAGGCATATTTTGAACAGGAGCCTTACCAAAAGTTTTTTGATAAAGGATATGAGACTGAGGTTTATTTTCATCATCTACATAAAACTCTACAACCTCATCAACTTCTCTATGAAATTTACCATATTCTTTACTGTAATATGCTTTAATATGAACTCCTAATTGAATATAACGATAAATTGTTGTTAAGAATTGATCTACATCTATATCACTTTCAAGTAATGAATACATACGATAAGGAATTGCACTAGCTTTATCAGCATGTATTGTAGATAAAATATTATGTCCTGAACTTATTGAATTACGAACCGCTGTAACCGCTTCAGCACTACGAACCTCTGATAAAAGTATCCATTTTGGATTTTGACGCATACAAGTAACTAACACATCAGAGTAACTAGCAACATTATTAGTCTTCATAGCCACTATATCACGATGAGGAAAGATCTTATCCAAATGAAGTTCCAAAGTATCTTCTATAGTGATAATTTTCTCATTTTCTTTAGTATGACTAGCCAAATACTTAACAAACTCAGTTTTACCTGAACCAGTCTCACCACTTACCATAATATTACAATGTCCTTCAACACATTTCATTAAGATATCATGGATATTAGCTGTAAAATAATCTTCACTAAGTAACTTCTCACGATTAAGTCTAATCTTAGCAGGAGTCTTACGAATAACCACAGCAATACCATTAGTAGCAATAGACTCATGTACAAAGTTAAGACGAAGTTCTGTAGATTCAGCATCTAAGAAAGGTTTAGCATTGTTAAAGGTTGTTCCCATAACATTAGAACATTGAAAGGCTAGCTTTTCTACAAAAGCATCATTAAGCCCTTCAATCTCTACTCTTTTAGAGCCATCAGTTAAAGAACGAACCCAAATTTGTCCATGATTACAATAAGAAATATCTGTAATATCATCATCATCAATTAATGGCTTAAATAATCCAAAATCCAGTTTATCAAATATGGCATCGTTCATAGTCTAATCACCTCTTTATTGTTGTGTATAAGATAAATCTTCTTCTGTCATCGCTGTAACGTTATTAATAAAGTTTCTTAAATCTTCACTAGATAATGTTACATCACCTGGCTCATCCTCTAAAGATTCTGCTGTAGGTACAGGAATAATTTCAGATTCATAAGCTCTTAAATACTCTGCTTTACGAAGTAATATATGATATTCTTCTGGTACAGCAAAGATAATTTGTGATGGTGCAGTCTTCTCATCAACATTAGCAAAAACATTATTACCATTACTATCAAATACTGCAAGCACTTTAACATTAGATAATAGTTTACCAATCATAATTCTATCATCAGCAACAACACCGTCAGCACCCTGTGCATTTTGAACTTTTAAATATATATCTATATAGTTACCTGGATAAATAGAATTACTATAAGTACTAGCCATATCAACACTTAAGTTATAAAGTACATATCCTTTAGGATAGTCTAAAATAATACTATCAGGTAACTGATCGCGAGATACCACACACCTTTTATAGAAAAGACTACCTTCAGGTATAACACTATCAGCATTAGTATACATATCTATAACATCAGCACTATTTGTAATAATTTGGTCAGTAACCATAGACTGAGGAATTTCCATAGTACTAATCATATCTTCAGTAATTTGTGTTCTAGGATTAATTTCTTCAACAGCATAAGGAACAGTAACAGGAGTAATCGCTTGATTAATTCTCATGTTATAGCCAACATAAAGAACAACTATAGCAAGAATAACACCAACAACTGTAACTGTATTCTTATTAGTAAAGAATTTCTTTATTCCAATAACTAAATTATTCATTTTTCATCTCCTCCTTATTCTCTATTTGTCAACATCACTATAATCTAATTCACCAGCTCTAGTCATATCAGTTACTAATTTATTTTTATAATAATTAGACTCTAAAATGACATCTACTTTATTTGTTAAATCTAAACCTTCTCCATTAACACTAGCAGCAGTTTCAGATTTAACTAAAACACTAACTTTAGGTGGAGTTTCATTTATATCATAAAAACCAATATCATAAGTTCTATTATTAGATACATTTTGAGCAAAACGTCTAATAAAACTTTCAACAAATTTCTCTTTATCTATTCTAAGTAAACCGCTTAAGCGGTAATAACCAACATCAACTGCATCAGTCATTGCCGCCTCAGCTGTCTCTCTAAGTAAATAATAATCAAGTTCATTACCAGTTTGATAATTCGAAACAATATTAACAACTCCAAAAGTTATAATAGCTAAAAGGATAATTCCCACAACTAACATTGCTTTACTCATACTACTTAGCTCCTTTCAAAACACTAGATTGTGCCATATATTCATTATAACAAGCTGTAGAAGTATCAATTACATTAGGACATGTTCCCTTATCTTCATTATTACAACCAATTATACCACTCTTTAAAAGTTCACTACTATTAAGTACTCTATGTAATAAGTAACTACGATAAACTGTTATACCACTAGTTTTATCATTACCTGCAGTTAACACTTCCCCACTATTATTACCAGTAGGTTGAGCATAACTATCATATTTATCATTATAATCTCTAATTTTATTCATAGTCTCAGGAGTTAATCTTATATGATAATCTAAATAATCATTACCTTCATAAATACTATCTCCTAAAGCTTGAATATTATTTAAAGTTGTAACTGGTTGTACCAAGTAATCAGGATTCTCTAAGTTAGTAGCAGCACATGTCCAGTTAAATCCGATTTCTCTAGTATCATCAGCAACAAATGTCGCATCATTTCCCCTTAAACTCTCTACTTCGTTAATTAAGTTAGATGCTACTATATCTTTATCATCTGCACTAGTAGGAGTTACAGAAGATGGGAATAAATTATCTAAAGCTACTGTTCTAAACTTATAATTAGTTGTAGGACTTTCACCTTCATCTACTTCACTATCATCTGTAGGAGTATCACCAGGATTATTACCACCACCACCTGGATTATCAGGGTCACTACCAGGAATAGTAGCAGGATCTCTATATAGAGCATAGAAACATTCTACATCGAAGTTCCATCCAAAGTATCCATAGTTATCTATAGAACCTCTAATATTCATATCAATAGAATCAGTAATTGCTTTCTTCTCAGTATCAGTTAAAGCATTAGGATCTCCATCTTGATTAACTTTCCAATTATACCAAGCAGTATTAACAGGAACTGAATTAAATTTAGTACAATATTGATTTCCTGCAAAAGTGTAGAAATCTTCATAACCAGGTTGAATTGAATGAGCAGTTTGACCTGTCTTATTATTAATCCAAATACCAGGGAATGTTATAATATTATGATAATTCCAAGGATCATCTTCTCCATCCTCACAATCACCATCAACTAATGTTACCATATCAGGGAACTCTCCAGTTACATTAGTACTATTTAATTTTTGTTGTGAATTAAACTCTTCTTGCCAATCACTCTTATCAGTATCATTTTTACTATCATTACCATCTAAATTATCAACAACGATTTGATATTTAGTAGTCTCATTATTACATGTAGCAGCTTTACCTTCACAAGCCATTTTAGCACTTTCATATTCTTCTAAAGCTTTCTCATATTCAGCATCTGCCTGTCCTTGAGTTAAAGCAGTGTTATTAGAATCACAATCCCAATCCCAATTACACTCTTCATTACAAGTATCACCATCATCATATAATTCTTTCAAAATACCATTACCATTATTCGCATAATGACCACTATCTTCACTATATGATTCAGTACCCTTCCACATATTTATAGTCTTTTGAGTAGCATCTTCACTTCTGAAATAATATGGTCCAAGTGAACAAATACTATCATTGCCAAAATCAGAATACCAAGTATTACCATTATAATAACCACTAGGATTTTTATACATATAATTATATAAATCAGTAGCATTATCAATACCAGGACATTTATTAGCCATTTGTCTAGCCTCTAGGAAAGTATCATAAGCATCCGCTAAAGGACTAAGTTTAATAACTTCATCATGAGTTAAAGTACTCTCACTAGTCTTCTTAGTACTTCCTTTCCCTTCATATACTTTGCTATAGCACTTATTTATACATTTTTGACTATATTTACCACCATCACAGTCTGATACACACATATCAAACTCTTCATTAGGACCACCTGCATCATATGATTTACTACCAGACTTACATACTGGAGTAGGATAACATACAGATTTCTTTACAGGAGGTTCTCCTTGATATGCAGCTTCACAAACTGTTTTAGATTTAATTTCTATTAAATATTGGAAACACATACCTGCTTGAGTTGCCACTGGATCACTAAAATTAACTTCAACTTTTTCAGTACAAGTAATTTTACATTTATTTGATGTAGTAGTATCGGTATGATAATACTTATGCATCGTATCATAATTATTGTTACTAAAAGCATCACAAGTTAATTTTCCAACATTTTTAACATCATCCACATATTGATATCCAGTAGTATCCATAGTCTCTCCAGAAGAACCACTAGATGAATTTATAATATTTCTAAGTCTATTTGCCGTATCAATCCAACTAGCAAGTTGATCTCTTGTAAAACTACTATAAGTTTGCGTTTGGAAACACTGAGGAACCGCATTTTTCATCATTGCATCATTACCATAATTATTACGATAATTAACACACAAACTATCATTATAGAAAGGATTGGCCATTAAAGCATTAGGATTAATAGTAATTTTACCTACTTCTGTACCATTTGGAGCAAAACAACCATGAGCAATCATATCCATATTCTCACGTAAAGAAAACCTAACAACACCACCAGTAAGTATTTCTAATCTAATACTCTGTCCTGGATAAAAAGAACCAACTGGTCGCGATCCAGCATTATACTGATATGTAAGTGGAATTTCAGAATTATTGGTAAGTACAGCATAATTGCCATCATAAGAAACATCTATTTTATTTATAATGTTTCTAACATAATACTCAGCAGAACAAGTACTATTATTAGCAGCTTCTACATTATCCATATTAGCTAACATAATTCCACTAATACTAGCAATTGCTATAAGTGGTACTAAAAATAACCTATGCTTCTTTACTTTCATTTTCTTCACCTTCTTTCATTCTCTCTTCAATTACTTTATAATTTTTATTCTTTTCAACCGTTGCATATTTCATATCTTCACCCTCCCTTAATTTTCTAGCATCAACTCTAAATGAATAACTAGTAGAACCATAAAATCTTGTACATGTATAAAGCGTTAACAAATCATCTTTTTCATTAACATCGACATCAATATCAAACATACTCTCATCAAGCGCTTTCTTTATAAATTCTTTTTGTTCTTCTTCTGTATATGTATCATAGTAAGAAGAATACTGTCCTTCATCTATCAAAGATACTCCAAAAACTCTATACATAGAAGTCTTATTATCTTGATCAGTAATAGCAATAAACTGATTCTCTTTAACAAAATCCTCATATATAAAGTTCATAAGTTGTTCAAAATATGTCATTGTATCATCATCAGTTATCGGATTACTAGATACGTTTCTAATATTATGAGAAATAAATGTAAGATGATTACTTTTATTATCAGGATAAGAATTAGTCCAAGCAAATTCATAATCCCTTCTTGATATATCCATAACATTATTTCTCTCGACTAAAGCCATATCTATATTTGTTCCTTCAACTCTAATCCAACCAATAACATCATCTCCAAACTTCGCTGCTTCTTTTATATTTGAACTCTCATCTTTAATGGCAAAACTACTAGTATTACCATTACCTTTATACAAGAGTACAAGACAAATAATTATAAGTATTATTACAACTATTAAAGCTAAATAAACTCTTCTTTTTTCCTTCATAATTTACTCCTTAAATACTAATCATCTATTCTATAAGGGTTAGACTCTGTACCATCTCCATTAGTAATATATACATTTTTATTTAAATAAGCTTTCACTTTAACACCAGCAGTTATTCCCTCATAAACATTTGAATATGTAACAGTACCTAAAGATCTAACTACTGTTTTTATATCTTCATTTTTAGAAGATTCTATTAACCAATAACCACCATCTCTTGATAAAGCACCCTTAGCACTAAATATATCAAAGGTTGAAGGTATTGTAATCAACAAATTATATTTTTTTTCATCATGTTTTCCCTTATAAGTTACTTTGTTATTATATATAGGTACAGTTATCTTTTTACTAGTAAATAAACTTGTATCTATATAACTAGTCATATTATTTTTAATTTGATATCCAATATTTCCTTCTTGATTTGGATTATAAACCTTAGTCTTTTGACTATTTTGATAACCAATTTCTATCTCATTATTATCATTTTCTAAAACAGATGTCATAATAACTTCTGTAGTTCCATCATCAATTATATCACTAATTCTAAATAAATAACCAGAATAACTAATATATTCACCAATTTCCCTTTTATTTAATAGACTTGATTTTTTACCACTCTCATCATTTATTAAAATATAAGGATCAGTATAACTTCCATCACCTTCTAATACCGTCGTACTAGCTTTAAGAGTAACAGCAGGCACTACATTTAGCAAATTCTTACCATCACTTGTACTAAAACCATTAGGATAAATAGCACTACCAGTCATTGCCCACGGCTTTTTCTCAGAATCAAAATTAGCATACCAAGTTAAATTATCTTTATCTAAATAGCTTCCTCTACCACTATAACTTCTATTATAATCTTGAATTGATAAAATACCAACATTTCTTTTAGCAGTCTCACTACTACACTCAGTAGTATTAATATTATCAGAACTAACTACATCATCACACCAAGTACTAGCCTTAATAAGTTTTTGATATCTAGGTTCTAACAATTCATAGAAATAATCATTAAGCCAAGAATCTAAAGCACTGTCTTCAAACTTACCATTAGTACTATAATCAACATTAGCAAGAGCATCATTACTAACAATAACAACAGAGTTATCATCATTTACTCTAACAATTCTAAATAACATATGATTAAACAATACATAATTATCACTAGCATTACCAACATAATAACCACTTTCCGTATTATCATTAACAATACTAGATAACCTTTCTTCTACTTTTACTATTCTAGTAGTAGTACTTTTATTATTTAAACTATCACTAGCACTATAAGTAATCTCATAAGTACCAACTGAAGAAGTATCAACTTTTCCTTTTACACTAACTTTAGATATATCCATCTTGCCATCCGTATCATCAATAACACTCTTAACACCAGGATCAGTATACTCTTCTCCCCTACTAATAGTTACATTGGTATCACCATTTAATTTAATGACAGGTCCTTCATGATCAACATCAGATTCATACTTACCACATTTTAAATATGTATAATATTGATATTTACCATCTTTTTTTATAGCCTTAACATTAGATTCTTTCAAATCACAAAGCTTATTACTATATGGAGCATAAAGTCCATCTAAATAATCTTGTTTAATTAAAGTATCTAAACTAACAGAAATAACTCTTCCTTCATCTTTAGGTAAATATGAGTTATTAATTTGATAATAACGCAATCCCGCTTCATTGAACACTTTCTCATTATCTCTAAATACTTTTCTAGGGTATAAAAAGATAAACCAAATAAGAAGAATTATAATTACTACAACCAAAACCACTCCCACAATCTTAATAATTTTTTGTTTAGTCATAATATCCTCCTCAAATTAAATGATAGACATAACGCTTATTTCTAAATGTAAATATTAAATCTACATTACTATCAGAGCTTATATCACTAGGAATACCAAAATATGCATAATTACCATTATAATCACTAATAAGTGATGTTGCTTCTATTCTCTTAATTTTTCCGTTATTATCCTCATATCTAATTTTAGCATATATATTAGAAAAGTCAATAAAACTTTGTCCTGTAAATTTATTACTTATAAAAGAAATAGTTAAAATTTTATTCTTACTAAGACTAAATGTTTCTGTTCTAATACCACAACCATAACTATCACACCCGTATTTATTATAAGTAGTATCACTACCAATAGTAGCATTAGTAATAGTAAGAGTATTTTTATCTTCAAAAGTCATTTTTTCATTTAAATTAACTGTATTAACAGTCTTAACATCTCTTACATCTTGAACACTTAATTTTGTTTTCTTAAGTAATAAATTATTAGCAAGATCATGATAATATAAAACATACTTACTTGGATCTAAAGCTGCATCTACTTTATAAACTAAAATAAAGGTTGTCTCTTCACCTGTATCAAGTTTCTTTAAAGGACTATAACTACTACCCAAATCTTTAAAATTATCATAAAGTCTACCAACATGGTTAAACTGTTCACTTTTATTCATAACTCGAAATCTATCTATATTAATTTCTCTTCTACTAGCATTATTTTTTACAGTTAAATTTAATACTAAGTAAGCTGTATTATCATTAGAAACAATAGAAAAGCCTTTACTATCTCTAGTAGTTAAATAACTATTATTAACAGTTATATCATAATAATTAGCAGAAAAGGTATTTCCTTCTTTATAAGTTCTATGTAATACCCCAAAGTAATAATAGGTATAACCAGTAAGTGAAACAAAAAGTATTATTATAATTGTATTACAAATAAGCTGATGCTCAAAATAAACGTATTTGACATTTCTAATAAACTTTTTAAAAGTTCTAGTTACTTTATCTTTATCAAACTCTATATTAACTTCAAATTCTTCTCTATCTTCTTCTTTTATATCTAAATATTCTTCATCATCTTTAAAACCAAACTTTTTAAGGTCAATTCCAAGTAATCTAATACCAAAAATTATAAAGACTATATACTGTGGCAATGATACTATATTTAATAAATCTCGCCCCGCCATTATCGGAGTAATAGTAGAAAACTCATCATAACTATTAAAATAACTCCTAATGAATACTAACACTCCAAACATAAAAGCATATTCAATAACAGGAAGCAAATATATCTTCCAAGGTTTCTTTTTATAGTGTAAAAGAATAATCAAAACAATACTTATAACTACAACCAAAAACACCGAAATAAGTAGGAATATATTGATATAATCACTAATAGGCTCATAATATGCATTATAACTTTCTGTATTTAAGAAATCTGCTACAAAAGTTCTTAAAGCTAATACTTTATAGAAAATATAAGCACTAAGCACTATTAATATTAAGTGTATTCTTTGAAAATATTGTATTAAAAGAGCATATGGTTTTCTAAGTATCATAGGCTACACCCCTTTACTATTATAAGTATAGCCTAGTTTTTTCAATTTGAAAAGTAAAAAGTTGTTTTTATCACAAAAACAATGCTATAATATCTAAGGAAAGTAGTGATAAAATGAAAAAGAATATTAAATTTTTATTAATAGGAATACTAGCTTTAATATTAACAGGATGCTCTAGTAGCAAGGTTATTACTGATATTGATTATAGTAAATTAGAAGAAATGATTGATAATAAGGAAAGCTTTATTTTAGAAGTTGTCCAAACAGGTTGTTCTCACTGTGAAGAATTTTCTCCAAGATTTAAAGCTGTTTTAAAGACAAATGATGAAGAAGCTTATTCCCTTAATTTATATAATATGACAGATGAAGAAAGAAAAAAGTTTAATGAACTGACAACTAGTGTATCAGGAACACCTACTGTTTTATATTTTGAAGATGGCAAAGAAACATCACACAAAATAAATGGAGCAGTATCTAATGAAAAGATAGAAGAATTTTTAGAGAAGATAAAAAAATAAATAGACCAATAAAGCCTATTTATTTTTTTTAGCATCTGCTTTCTTTCTTTCTTCGGTATTTAAAATGCGTTTTCTAAGTCTAATAAAGTTAGGTGTTACTTCTACAAGTTCATCTGAATTAATATAGTCAAGGGCATACTCTAAGGTAATAGGACGAGGTCTTTTTAAGACCACAGTATGATCACTTCCTGCAGCACGCATATTTGTTAGTTGTTTACCTTTAACTACATTAACTGCAAGGTCATTATCACGATTACATTCTCCTATTATCATACCTTCATATACTTCTGTACCAGGTTCAATAAACATAGTTCCTCTATCTTCAAGGTTACCTATTGAATATGCAGTTGCACTACCCTTTTCAACTGATACAAGTACACCAAGTTTACGTTCTCCAATATCTACGTTTTCATAAGGTTTATATTCACTAAAAGTATGATTCATAATTCCATATCCCTTAGTCATAGTCATAAAGTCAGTAGAAAAACCAATAAGTCCACGAGATGGAATACTATAGTTAAGTCTAACTTGATTTTCAAAGTTAGTCATATTTTCCATTACTCCACCACGAGTTCCAAGATGTTCAATAACACTACCAACAACATCTTCTGGAACTTCTATTTGTAACTCTTCCCAAGGTTCACACTTAACACCATCGATTTCTTTAATAATTACTTTAGGTTTAGATACTTCAAGTTCAAATCCTTCACGACGCATATTTTCTATCAAAATACCAAGATGTAACTCCCCACGACCTGAAACAAGAAAACTATCACTACCAGCAGGTTCAACTCTTAAAGAAACATCTTTTTGGGTCTCACGAACTAATCTTTCTTCTATCTTACGAGCTGTCAAAATCTTACCATCACGACCAACAAAAGGACTACTATTAGTTCCAAAAGTCATTTGTAAAGTAGGTTCATCAATATGAAGAATAGGTAAAGGTAAATTATCTCCCATATTACAGATAGTCTCACCTACTGATATATCAGCAAGACCTGCAATAGCGACAATGTCCCCTGCTTCCGCTTCTTCTATTTCAATACGATGATATCCATAATAACCAAATAGTTTTTGAATTCTAAAGTTTTTTACAGTTCCATCTAATCTAATACAACTAACCATCTCACCTGTTTTAATAATTCCATTATGTACACGTCCAATACCAATACGTCCTACAAATTCATTATAATCAAGTAATGCTGGTTGGAATTGTAATGGTTTAGAATTATCTCCAGACGGAGCTGGTATCTTTTCTATAATTAAATCAAGTAATGGTTCAAATCCTTTTTTCTGAGTACTAATATCGTCACTCAAACTACAAGTCTCATTCAAAGCACTAGCATAAACGACTGGAAAATCTAATTGATCTTCATCTGCACCAAGTTCAATAAATAAATCAAGTACTTCATCAACAACAGCACTACATCTTGCACTAGGTTTATCGACTTTATTAATAACAACTATAGGTTTAACTTTAGCTTCAAATGCTTTCTTTAAAACAAATCTAGTCTGAGGCATTGCACCTTCATAAGCATCAACAACAAGGATAACACCATCAACCATATTCATAATACGTTCAACTTCTCCACCAAAGTCAGCATGACCAGGAGTATCAAGAATATTAATACGATATCCGTTATAATCTAAAGCAGTTGTTTTAGCAAGTATTGTAATACCACGTTCTTTCTCTAAGGCATTAGAATCCATTGATACATTACTTACATCTTCATTATCACGAAACATACCAGATGTCTTTAAAATACCATCTACTAAAGTAGTTTTACCATGATCGACATGAGCAATAATTGCCACATTTCTTTTTTTCATACTTATCACACTCCAAAATACGTTGTAAATTATAACATAAAATAAAGAAAAATACTAGAGTTTTCTAGTATTTTTAGGCTAATTACAAATTAATTTTGTTAACAGTGTTAGATTGTAGAGATCTAACTACCTAAAGTTAAGATAAACGGATCTGATTTAGTACCTGTTCCTGATGTTATCTGCACGTTAGATTTTAGATTAACAGAAGGTCGAATACCATATGCAGTCGAAGGACTATTATAATAAGCATCGCCATTGCTATTTGCAATACGCACTTCAGAAGTACTAAATGGTGTTAAAGTCCAATAAGTTGTTGTTAACCCTGTACTAGATGTTCCTCCTTTTACAGCATACCTATCAAATTGCCCTGTCATCAATTCACCAAACCTTAGTAAACCCACTTTTGCATCCGTTATAGTTGAAGTTGTACTACCCATATTAGTATCTGCATATTTAGCAAGCTTATAACTTACACCGTTTTCTACAGCACCTAAATACCATATCATGCTCTCCTCTATCATATTACTATAATTATCTCCTACATAACTCGTTATATACTCGCTATTTAAAAACATTCCTATTGTATTAGTGCTTGAAAATATTGTATTGCTTCCAAAGGCACTTGTTATAAACTTACCAGAATTTTTTAATAGTTCAGCACTTGTTATCTTTGTTAACCCTGGCGTTTCATGGCTTACTATTCGATATAAATTATTTTCATCATTTCCAAATCTTATATATTCTCCACTGTATCTTGTATTTAATAGTGTTCCTGATAGATTTGTATCATTATCACCGTTAAGTCTATACGGATTATCTACTGTTCCATCACCATCTACGATTTTGATATTAGACTTTAGGTTTATTGAAGGGCGAACTCCACGTGCAGTCGAAGGTTGGTAGTAGTCAACACCACCATTGTGTCGCACACGACGAACAAGATCCGTACTATATGGTGTTAAAGTCCACCAAAAAAGCCCATTATTTAAATAACCATTTGTACTACCATTATTACTAGACTGATATTCATACACATTTAAAAGCCCTACTGCATCTGTTATTACCGTTGTTCCATCAAGTCTCGTCATCTCTCCTAAATTTCTATTATCCACAGTTGCATCCCATACACTATCTGTCACTATAAAATTCTCATAATCTCTTAAATTACCTAAGAAGCCATCTACACTTCTATCATTTAACCAGTCTTCCATATAACTTCCTTCAAAAGTTGCATTATTTTCTTCATTATATGGAATTGCACTTATATTCCACTGTGTTACTAACTTAGTTGTCTTTGCTTCATTATTAACAGATACCGCTCTCCATAACTTTCCACTATACCAGATATAATTATTTGGATCAGTTCCTGTTATAAATGTATCTGTTCCATCATCATAGGTACTTCCATTATCACCTAAGTTTTCTAATACTACATCACTAACTTTCTCTCCTACTGGTTGTGTTGCAACTACTCTTAATTTACCTTTAAAGGTCTTCCCTCCGGCATCTTCACTTGTTGCATCATAATCTATCCAGATTCTTAAAGTATAATTAATAGTCTCATCTACTCCTATAGTCCCAAAATCTACTCTTCTATTTGGATTACTACCCATAGTTGTTAAGTTCTTAGGTCCTATTACTTCATCATTTCTTGTTAAACTATATCTAATAGCAGAATCAGGCATCCTAGTTTCACCTTCATCTAATGCTATATCATCTAAATAAATAGTATAATCTGTTTCTATATTACCTTCATTTACTAAACTAAAGTTAAATCCCTCTAAAGTCATTCCATCTTTATCTTCTAAAGGTATTTGACTAGATAATGTTAATTCATTACCTTCTTCTAATCTTAATCCTAAACTACCTGCTCTTACCAAATACTCCTTCTCACCATGTAAAGTAGTTGTAAGATATGCAAATGCTACTCCTATTAGAAGTAATACTATAATAACAATACCTATTATAATAATCTTTTTATTATTTTTTAAAGCTTCTTTCATTCATGAACACCTTACCTTTATATAAATAAAAACATAGAAACTTTCAAAAAAAAAGACTAATATCTATAACGATACTAATCCCTTAATTTTAAAGTTAAATTTCAGTTTTGGAGTAAAGTGAAATTTAGTATTAGAAAAGCTTATTGTTTTTTTATTAATACTATTTCTAAAACTAAATTGCAGTGAATAATTTATTTAACTGCAATTTAAG
>DVHC01000052.1 GCA_018712385.1 Candidatus Onthousia excrementipullorum
CAACTAATTCATCAAATTCATTTGTAAATTCGTTAATATGCTTATCCTCTTCTTTTTTCATCTCTCTTATCCTCCTATAATTAGGATAACATATTATAATTTTACCTACAAAAATTTTTTACACCCTTAAAGAAAAGATAATATTTCTTTTTTTATTTCTTTATGGTAAAATATTTGTATAAGATAAAAGGAGGTTAAAACTATGGATGATACAAAATTTAAGATTGAAGTAGATGGCGAGATTAAGGAAGCAGAGATGTTAAAGACTGTTAGTCTTGATGGGGAGAATTATGCAATTTATGCGATTGATAAAGGTGATGAGACTAGCGATATCCTAGCTTCTCGTGTTGTTAAAGATAATGACGGTAAAGATACTTTAGTTGATTTAGAGACTGATGAAGAGAGAAATAAAATAAAAGATATAGTAAATGCAATGTTTTCATAAGGTGAGTGATATTTATGACTTTGGAAGAATTAGATAGAGAGCTTTTGTCTGATGAAGAGAGATTGGTTTCAAGCTTGCGGGAAAGAGAAGCTGCTAAAGAAGCATTGAAAGCGTCAAGAGTAGCTTTAAGAAAAGCAAGAATAACTTCTATTTCTAATAAACTTCTTGCTCCATATAGACGTTTTAGAATAGAAAAGGTAATTGCAAAATATGATGCAATGATAGAGAGAATAGAGAAGGAACAGGAAAAGCAAAGAGTAAAAGAAGAAAAGTTAAGACAGAAAGAAGCTAAGAAGGAAGCTAAAGCAGATTTTAAAGCGGCTATTAGAGATAAAAGAAAAGAAGATATTGTTAACTTTATTAATGATAGAAAAGATGATGTCATTAATTTTGCTAATGATAAGAAAAGTGATGTTATTGATTTTAGTAAAGGAATTGCTAGCGAAGTTAGTGATACTTTATCATATATAAAGGAAGTTGGTGGAAGTAAAGTAAGTATGGCATCTTCTTTTGTTAGTAATGTTAAAAATTCTGCTATTAAAAAAGTTAGAGAAAATACGACTATTGATTTAACTATTAAGAATGCTATAGAAGATGTTAAATTAAAGTATACTACTAATAAATATAATAAGGCTGTAGAGAATAAAGCTAAAGAAGAAGAGAAAGCTAAGGAACAGGAGTTAAACGATGCTATTAATTTTGATGAGGGTGTTAAAATAGAACTTAAGGAAAGAGATGTTCCCTTTTCTAATATTAATGAAAAAATACAGAAAACTAGTAAAAAAAGTAGTTATATGGGAAAAGCTACTAATAGAGTGGTTAGATATTTTAAGAGTAAGAAAGATAATGTAATGGATACTATTAATGATAAAGTAGCAGAAGCTCAGTTTAATATGAGTGTTAATGCTTATAAAGTTATGGGAAAAGTTTCTAAGGCAAAAAGTGAGGTTAAGATAGTATTTAATAATGAGTTAAATGATTTAAAGACAAATGTTGTTGATAGATATAACGATGTTAAAAGAGATATAAAAGATAAGGCAAATAGTGTTTCTTATGCTTATAGGGAAGCTAAAGAGAAAAATGAAACTGAAAGAGTTAATAAGGAACAAAGCCTTGCTATTAAAAGAGCTCAATTAGAGAATATGAGGCAAGCTTTAGAGTCAGTTAATAATACTGGGGATGTATTTGATAATGCTCCTAGTTTAGATGCTGGAAGAGCTATGAAGTAAGATAAAATTCTTGCTTTTTCTTATTTTTTGGCTTTTTTAACAAAAGTAGTTGCATAAACCCCTAAAATTGTGATATATTTTGTTTAGTTTTATTTTAAAACAAGTGCGAAAGACGGGAATAAGGAAATTTTATAGAGAGTTAATGGGTGGTGTAAATTAACAAAGGAACTTATTTCGGATCACTTTCAAGTTGTGCTTTAAGGATAAGTTAAAGCCGGGTAAAACCGTTATATAAATAAGATAGATAAGATCTATGAACTAAGGTGGTACAGTGTTAATTCCTTTAACGCCCTTAGGACATAGATTTTTTTGTTTAGGAGGAAGATAATTATGGCATTTAAGGAATTAAAAAAAGGTAAGACTCATGATATTGAAATGGATATCTTAAAGACTTGGGAGAAGATGGATATTCTAAAGCAATGTATTGATAATAGAGAGGGTAAGGAAAACTTTGTTTTTTATGATGGACCTGCAACTGCTAATGGAAAACCAGGATTACATCATATGATGGCTAAGTTTTTAAAAGATACTTTCTGTAAATATAAGACTATGCAAGGTTATAGAGTTCTTCGTAAAGTAGGTTGGGATACTCATGGACTTCCTGTAGAGTTACAAGTAGAAAAAGAACTTGGTTTTAGTAATAAGAAAGATATTGAAGAGTATGGTATAAAAGAATTTAATCAGAAGTGTCGGGAAAGTGTTTGGGAAAATGAGAAAGCTTTTTCTGATTTAACTAAAGAGATGGGACAATTTATTGATTTAGAGCATCCTTATGTTACTTATGATAATAACTATATAGAAACAGAATGGTGGATTTTAAAGAAATTCTTTGATGAAGGATTATTTTATGAAGGACATAAGATACTACCATACTGTACTAGATGTGGTACTGGTCTTGCTTCTCATGAAGTAGCCCAAGGTTATAAAGAAGTAACTGCTAATACCGTAATAGTGCCTATGAAGAAAAAGGGAGAAGATGTATATTTCCTTGTTTGGACTACTACTCCTTGGACTTTAATTAGTAATGTAGCACTATGTGTTAATCCAAGAGAAGAGTATGTATTGGTAGAAAGTCAAGGTAATAAATTTATTGTAGGTAAAAAACTAGCTTCTAAAGTATTAGGAGATGACTATAAAGTATTAGAAGAATATAGTGGTAAGAACCTAGAATATATGGAATATGAACAGTTAATACCTAGTTTAAAAGTAGATAAGAAAGCATTCTTTGTAACAGTAGATGATTATGTTACTATGGAAGATGGTACTGGTATTGTTCATATTGCCCCTGCTTTTGGTCAAGATGACTATAATGTTGGTAAAAAATATAATTTACCTGTCTTAAATCCAGTTGGTGAAGATGGTAAATATACTGAAGGTTTATGGAAAGGTATGCGAGTATTTGATGCAGATTTAGAAGTTATTAAATACTTAAAAGAAAATGGTAAACTATTTAAGAAAATTAAGATGACTCATAATTATCCTCATTGTTGGAGATGCGATACACCGCTTTTATATTATGCTAAACCATCATATTACTTAGAGGTTACTAAAATAAAAGACCAAGTTGTTAAAAATAATAATGGTGTTAATTGGTATCCTGCTTTTGTGGGAGAGAAAAGATTTGGTAACTGGTTATTAAATATGAATGACTGGGCTATATCAAGAAATAGATATTGGGGTACTCCACTACCTCTTTGGAAATGTAGTTGTGGACATCAAGAGATGATAGGTTCCCGTGCTGAACTTGTGGAAAAAGCGATAGAAGATATAGATGAGACTATAGAATTACATAGACCATATGTTGATGATATTCATATTAAATGTCCAGAGTGTGGTAAGGAAATGAGTCGTGTTAGTGAAGTAATTGACTGTTGGTTTGATTCAGGTTCTATGCCTTTTGCACAATACCACTATCCATTTGAAAATAAAGAGTTATTTGAAGACCAATTCCCAGCTGATTTCATTTGTGAAGGAATTGATCAGACTAGAGGATGGTTCTATACATTAATGTTAATCTCTACTTTTGTTACAGGTAAAAGTCCTTATAAAAATGTCTTAGTTAATGACCTATTACTTGATAAATATGGTAAGAAGATGAGTAAGAGTAAAGGTAATATCGTTAAACCATTTGATTTGATGAATGAGTTTGGAAGTGACGTTATTAGATTCTATTTACCTTATGTATCTCCTGTATGGACTCCTATTAAGTTTGATAATGATGGCTTAAAAGAAGTTAATTCTAAGTATTTATCAACACTTAAAAATGCTTATTCATTCTTTGAAATGTATGCTAATGCGGATAAAGTTGATCCTAGAGAGTATAATGTCCCTGTTAATGATAGAGATATTACTGATAAGTGGTTACTATCTCGTTTAAATAATACTTTATCACTTGTTACTAAAGCATATGATGAGTATGACTTAAATAAAGTAGTTCATTATATCGTAGATTTCTTAAATGATGATTTTTCTAACTGGTATATTAGAAGTAATAGAAAGAGATTCTGGGATAGCGAACTTACTGAGTCTAAAAAGGCAGTATATCAAACTACTTATGAAGTTTTACTTACTTTATGTGAGATGGCGGCACCTGTTACACCATTTGTTACAGAAGAGATTTATCGTAATTTGACTGATGGTAAGAGTGTTCATTTAGCAGATTTTCCTAAAGTAGATGAATCATTAATATCAAGTGAACTTGAAAACAGAATGAGTGTTGTTCGTGATATTTGTAGTTTAGGTCGTAATGCTAGAGAAGATGTATCTATTAAAGTTAGACAACCACTTCATTTCATTATTGTTCCTAAAGTCTTTGAAAGTGTTGTAGGCGAATTAGAATCTATAATTTTAGAAGAGTTAAATGTAAAAGAAGTAGTTTATGAAGATGATATGAGTCTTTATATGGATTATATTGTTAAACCTAACTTTAGAGTAGTTGGTAAGATGTTTGGTAGTGATATTAAAGCTTTTGGGGAATTAGTTAGTAAATTTGATATCAATGATGTTAATCAAATTAAATCAGGTTATTATACTACTGAGTTCTTAGGTAAAGAGTTAAAGATTACTGAAGATATGATTACAACAACTCTTAAGAATAAAGAAGGATATTGTGCTTCTAGTAATGGTAATATTAGTGTTGTCTTAGATACTACTTTAACAGATGACTTAATCTTAGAAGGACTTGCTCGTGAAGTAGTTAGAAAAGTACAAAGTCTAAGAAAAGAAGCTGATTTTGTTATTACTGATAGAATTAATCTTTACTATAATGGAGAAGATATTATTGATGTAATGCTAGATAAATATATGAATTATGTTAAAGAAGAGACATTATCTATTGAAGTTATTAAAGATGAGAGTCTTGATAAAAATATTCCTGTTAATGATTTGATGATGGGATTAAAGGTAGAAAGAAGAAAAAAATAAAATTTATATGAATTTTGAAAATTCGAGCGATTTTTGGAGTGAATTTTCGTGAAAAAGGGCATTTTTTGATAAAATTGCCTCTTTTTTTGGCTCAGATTTTGAAAATTTGCTTTTTGCATTACTTTTCTCCTTATGTTAGAGTGTAATCACTTTCTGGAAAGTATGTAATTAAGAAAGGAGAATTTGTGTTGTATACTGGATATAGTGAAGAATTTTTAGAAAAAATAATAAATTTAAAAGAAGCGATAAAATTAAGAGATGAGCTTATAAGAAAAGGGGAGGTTTTACCTGCTACACAAGATGTTGTCTTTAAGAATTTAATGATAAATAGCCATTTATTTTTAAGTATAATTTTAGAACACTTTTTAGGCATTGATAAAGAAATAATAAGAAAGAATATGCATTTGGAAAATACAGAGTTACCTGTTAGTAATGCTAAAGAAAAGAAGAAAGTTACAGATATAATTGTAAGAGTTGAAAGAAATGTAGTCAATTTAGAAATGAATGCTAGTTATTATGAAGGATTAATAAACAGAAATATTGATTATATATTAAAAGGCAAGACTGAAGCGAATTTTAGTGGAGAAAATTATGATGATAGTTATATAGGTATTCAGATAAACTTTGATTTAGATTGGCAATATGACGATAGAGACATAATAAAGTTTGTATTAATGGACCCTGAACGGGGGATTGTGCTTTCAGAAAATCTTATAATATACAATATTAATCTTTTAAAATTCCGTGAAAAATATTATAATAATGATGAGTTAAGTGAGTTTGAGAGGGCTATAACTTTACTAACTTTGACAAAGCGAGAAGATATAGAAAAGATTAGTGAAGGAGTTGAAGGATTAATGGAAGCGAAAGAAGAAATAAAAAAACTATCTAATAATTTAGGAATAATTGGTGTATATGATTATGAAAAACACAAAGAATGGGAATGGAAACAAAAGGCGAAAGAGTATGTTAAAGATGATTTGGTAAAAATTGAAGAAGGTAAGAAATTTATAGAAGAAAATACTAAGATTCTTGAAGAGAGGAAGAAATCTCTTGAAGAGAAAAATAAAGCCTTTGAGGAACAACTTGTTTCAACTGCAAAAAAACTATTGGATATAGACTTTTCTATTGAAGAAATAATGAATATTACTGGTTTATCTAGAGAGAAAATAGAAAGTTTAAAATAAGTAGTTGATATGCTATATAAATTATGTTAATATATAGTTAACAAAAGAGATGTAAAGAGAGTCAGAATTAATTCTAAATTAAGTTAAAGATTTCTTGGGCGAGAAGTCTTTTTCTTTTCATTGTTTTGGTAATGGTATATAATATAGGTAACAAGATTATTAGATATTTATATTTTATATTAGAAGGTGGTTTATTTGAAAAAGTTAAATGAGTTATATAATATAGATGATGATAGATTAATTAAAGGAATTAAAATAAATTCTAAAGAAGTAGAACCTGGGGATATATTTGTTTGTACAATGGGAGTAACTGCAGATAGACATGACTTTATTGATGAAGCGATTAAAAATGGTGCGAGTGCTATTGTGGTTAGTCGTGATGTTGGTAAGAAGGCTGTTCCTGTTATTAAAGTAGATAATACTAATTTAGAACTTAGAAAACTTAGTGCAAAGTTCTATGATTATCCATGTGAAAAAGCTTGTATGATAGGTGTTACGGGTACTAATGGTAAAACTACTGTAGCAGAAATAATTTTTCAATTATTGGGAGAGTCATGTGCTTATATAGGTACTAATGGAAGAAAATATAAGAATAAACATTTTAGTATGAGGAATACTACGCCTGATGTAGATAGACTTTATATGTATTTTAAAGAGTTTGTTGATGCAGGATGTGATACTATTTGCATGGAAGCAAGCAGTGAGGCTTTTTATAGACATAGACTTGATGATATTAGATATGATATAGGAATAGTTACTAATATTACAGAAGACCATTTAAATATTCATAAAACATTAGAAAACTATGTAGATTGTAAATGTCAGTTGGTTAGACAAGTTAAAGATGATGGTTATTCTATATTAAACAGTAGTGATAAGTATTTTGATAAGTTTAAGAGGGAAGCACATGGTAATATAGTTAGTTATGGCTATAAAGATAGTGATACTTTAAAGATAGAAGATTATACTTTAAAAAGAGATAAGACTATTATTACCTTTAAATATAATAATAAAACTTATGAGGTTACTTCTCCACTACTTGGGAGTTTTAATGTTGATAATTTAAGCTCAGCTATCCTTACTTTATTATGTAAAAGTATTAGTTTTGAAGAGATAGTTGAAAGAGTTAGTAAGATTAAACAAATAGAGGGTAGAATGGAGATAATGCCTTTTGTCTCTAAATACACAGTAATACTTGATTATGCTCATACTACTGATGCCTTAGATAATATATTAACGTTTTTAGATATGGTTAAAGAATCTAGGATAATTACAGTTACAGGTAGTGCAGGAGGAAGAGAGACTACTAAAAGACCTAGTATGGGTAAAGTGGTATTAGAAAAGTCTGATTATGTAATATTTACAATGGATGATCCAAGATATGAAGATCCTAATAAGATTATAGATGACTTAGTTAGTGGGTCAGACAAAACTAATTATCTTAGAATTGTTGATAGAAAGAAAGCGATTTATAAGGCTTTAGATATGGCTAAAGATGAAGATATAATATTAATTGCAGGTAAGGGTAGAGATGATTATATGGCTATTGATGATAAGTATTTACCATACTGTGATTATGATGTTATTAAGAGTTATTATGAACAGTAGTTTACACTTATCTTTTTGTCAAATGGTTGTCTTCTAAGTGTCTATGTGTTAAGATATAAATGAACATAGAAAGCAGTGATATTATGAAGAGAACCATTTATATTATTAATGCAATTTTATTTATGGGGTGTTGTTTACTTGTTAGTACAACTACACCTGATGTAAAAGATATAGATGTAAATAATAAAATTACTTATGTAAACAGTGATGCAATTACTAAAGAAGAAGTTATAGAAGTTGCACCTGTTGAAGTAGTAGAAGAAGTTGTAGAAAAAGAACCTGTAGTAGTAGAGGAAAAAGTAGAAGAGGAAGTTATAGAAGAAGAGCCTGAGGAAGAGGTAGTTGTAGGTAAAGATGAAGTAATAGAAGATAATACACCTATTGATAGTAAACCTGATGAAGAGGTATATATTCCTTCTATTACGGTCGGTTCTACTTTTACAGGTACTATGAGTGGATATGGTGCAGATATTGGTAATTATACAGCTTCTGGTCATTATATAGGTGATAGTATTTATTATCCTGATTCTACTTATGGTGATATTAGAATATTAGCAGGAGATAGAAGTATTCCTTTTGGTACTGTTATAGAGGTTAGTAATAGTAATGTAGGGAGTTTCATAGGAATTGTTTTAGATACAGGACGCAATATTGGTTTTGATAAATTATATGACTTTGATGTGTTATTTGAAACAAGTAGAGAAGCATTAAATTATGGTGTTAGTAAAAATGTATCTTTTAAAATATTAAGAGTAGGTTATTAAAATTATTGTTATTTAAAGTAATTTATGATAGTATTAAGTTAACAAAGATAATAGAAAGAGAGTGATTGTATGTTTAATTTAGTTTATCAGGGTAAAATAAATTGTCAATTCTGGGGTAAATTAATTCGTCAATCTTTAAAAACTCTAGGTTTACAATGTGTTACCTGGGGGGGGCAGTTTTTACTTGTAGATTAAGTAATATAATTACTTTCTTTCATTATGATATAAGAGCAGGATAGAGATATTCTGTTCTTTTTAGTGTGAGAAAAATAAATTGAGGAGGAGTAAAAAATGGAAAAGACAAAGAAAGAAATAGTAATAATAGGATTAATACTATTAATGGTAATAGCATTAATAGGAGTAAGTTATGCTGCTTTTAGATTTACAGGAGAAGGAACTAAAGTAAATTCAATAACAACAGGATCTATTACGATGACATATGAAGAAACAGATAATACAATAAGTTTAAATGGAGCATTACCAACAACAGATGCAACTGGGAAGAAAAGACTAACAGAAGGAGAATACTTTGATTTTACAGTAAGTAGTAAGATAGCAGGAGATGTAAATATCAATTATGAGATAAGTGCGAAAGATGTAACAACTAGTGATAGAAAGATAGATGGTTCTAATATAAAATTATATCTAACAAGATTAACAGACGATGGTGAAGAAGAGTTAATGACACCAGAAGTTTATAATGAAGAGACAAATGCTAATAATTTTACAGGAAGACCATCAGGAGAGATGAGTTTATATACAAGTAGTATGAATTCTAGTGAAAGTAATAGATATAGAATAAGAATGTGGGTAGATGAAGATTATAATCCTCAAGGAGATGGAGGAAATCTACAATTTAGTGTCCAAATAAATGTGTATGGATTAGATGGTAATCCAGAAGATTTATTACCAACAGTATCAGAAAAACTATTAGCAAGTAATTTAGGTGATGGAAGCACCTATGATGATGGAGTTGATACGTTTATAACCGGAGAAGATCCTAATAACTATATATGGTATAGTGGAAAGTTATGGAGAGCGGTGTCTGTAAATAATGAAGCGAAGACAACTAAGTTAGTAACCCAGTGGAATATAAGTGCAATTACTTATAATCCTAGTAATCAAACTAATTTTGAAGGTAGTTATATGGAAGATTGGTTAAATGATACTAGTGTCGATGGTTTCTTAGGTAACTTAAGAGATTATGAAAACTTTGTAGTGACAGATGCAGTATGGGACGCGACACTTGATGCGACTAGTTTAGGAAGTATAACAAGACCAAATGGAACAACAACAGTAAGCAAAGCTGTAGGATTACTTAATATTTATGAATATCAGTCAAGTAATAATGGTGAAAAAAATGGTTATTTAAATAATGGACTTAATTGGTGGACTTTAACACCAAATAGTTCGTCTGTCGTGCGTGTCGTGTACTACAATGGCGATGCGAGCAGCAGCACTCCGACCTATTCGAACGGTGTCCGGCCATCAATAAATCTAAAATCTAGCGTTCTTATTGTAGATGGTAATGGAACAATTGATAATCCCTATCGCTTAGAAGGAGATAATGATACTAGTCTATCAGGTACATTACTTTCAAGTAGATATAGTGGTGAGTATGTAAGATTTGGACATGATGAGAATAATCTATATAGAATAGTAAGTCATGAGACTTCAGGTTTGACTAAGATAACTAGTGCTGAACCCCTAAAAAATTCTGGAACATTTATAACAAGTGCATTTGGAAGTTCAAATAGTGAAGTTAATTATTCAACTAATAGTGTAATTGGTACATTTTTAAATGGGGAATATCTAACTAATTATGTAGGAAATGCTTATAGTGATATGATAGAAGATAGTACAACTTGGTATCTAGGAACAGTAGGAAGTAGTGATTCATATAAACTAGCCAAATATACAGATACTAATATGAGTAGTACAGTTTCTACTACTACAAATGCTAAAGTAGGATTACTTCGAATGGGAGAATTAATGGCAGGGCAATTTGACAGATATGGTAATAATACATCTTATTGGACTTTGACACCATATAGTAAGTATATCGTGCGTTACGTGACCATCTATGGCGGTGCGAACTACGGCGCTCCGACCCGTTCGAACGGTGTCCGGCCGTCAATAAATCTAAAATCAAACGTGCAAATAACCTCAGGAACAGGTGTAAAATCTGATCCGTTCGTTATTTCTCTAGGTAGTTAGATGTCAGGAATCTAGGAAATGTATTTTCTAGATTCCTGACTAATTAAATTAGACTATAATTAGATTAAATAAATTATAGTAGGGAATTACTAATAGTACGTCTTACGTGCGGAATGCGGGCAACAATGGTAACGCGAACAACAATAGACTTCTTGCGAAACTAAGTATCTAAGCAAAGATTATAAAAACTGCATATTATAAGAAACCTAGAATAAAATGTATTTATGCGACTTCTATACCTTTCAGACAAAATTCTAAAAATTTTTAGTTGACTATTTACGTGTTCAACTGTTATTCTAATACTAGAAATCAAAGTATTTAGTTCTTTATCTTCGTCGGTAAGCGGATTATTCTTTGATTTCTTTTTTGGTGTCATACTATTTTTAAAATAATCTAGTATTCCTTGATATCCACTATCTGCAAGAAACTTCAATGTATCTGGCAATTCTTTAGTAGTGTTTTTAAATATGTTAAAGTCATGAACACTTCCTTTATCAAAACATACAGATACAATTTTTCTATTTTTTTCATTCATGATTATTTGTATTTTAATAGTATAGAGTTGTTCGGAAACTAAATTTAGGCAATATCTAAATTAAAAAGAGCACAAACCAAAACTGCAAAAGATGCAAAATATTTTAAGTTATTTCTAAATTTAGTACTAAGTATTTTAAATCTTTTAATCCAAGAATTTGTATGTTCAATATAAATTCTTTCTTTTGCTAATTCTTTATTATATTCTTCTTCTTTCTCTGTTAATGGATGTTTTTTAGATTTTTTATATGGTGTGTTACCATTAGTAATTTTATTAATTCCAATATATCCCAAATCTGCTGTATAAGTAATATTATCGGGACTACCTTCAAATGTTCTTTTAAATAAATGAAAATCATGTTCTTTTCCAGGACCTATTTGTATTTCATAAATAAAACCAGTATTTTTACCTTTAATTATCTGTATTTTCATTGTGTGATAATGTTTTTTACCAGAATACTTATCTTTTTGATTATATTTTGGCCTTAAAATTCTTATCTCAGTTACATCTAAAAGTCTATCTTCTGATGAATCTATAATTCTTTATGTATAAAAGAAGAACAATAACTTTTTCTCTAGATTTAAAATTGCTTGGTCTGCCACCGTTTTTATGCCTTTCTTTATATGCATTTTCTACTACTTCAACCATAATATTAAAGTCTTCTCTTTTAACTCCTATTAATCTTTTAAATTTCTTATTGGTTAGATTTGCTAATTTTTCTTCACTATATTGATTCATTTTTATTCTTTTTTACCTTAAAATAGCCTTTATGGAACAACTATAGGAATCATTATTGGTTAAACATGATTAGTTGCTCCATAAAGGCTACTTTCTTAATTCCTACCTCATGTCTAACCAATATTAATTTATCACATTTTTATAATTTTGTTAACCCCTTTTTAGAGGTTTCCGAACAACTCTAATGAAGAACAAGTTCAAATAACTTTACAGGAAGACCATCAGGAGAGATGAGTTTATATACAAGTAGTATGAACTCTAGTGAAAGTAATAGATATAGACTAAGAATGTGGGTAGATGAAGATTATAATCCCCAAGGCGATGGAGGTAACTTAGAGTTTAGCTTAAAGATAAATGTCTATGGTAAAGATGGATTATCTATGGAAGATAGAATGATGATGGGATATGATTCGAGTAATCCAAGTGATTTTCATACTGATGAATATAAAAGTAAGATAACAAGTATAGTAACAAAAGGAGATACAGTAATTCCAGAAGGAGTAATAGAAAGTTGGGATATATCAGAAAAACAGAATGGAAGTGTTATTGCCTATGCCGAAGATGATGGAACAGGTGCGGGAACATATAAAGTGACAATAGGTGGAGAAGGTAAGATAATTGCTAATTATGATATGAGCAGCTATTTTTCAGGTTTTTCTAATATAACATCAATTAATTTAATGTATTTAGATACTAGTATAACTACTAATATGAGTAGATTGTTTTTTCAATCATCTAATCTGAAAGAAATAATGTTAGATAATTTAGAAACATCAAAAGTAACCAATATGAGTTATATGTTTACACAAAATAAATATTTATTTGAATTGAATCTAAGTAATTTTGATACTTCAAATGTCACAAATTTTTTTGATATGTTTGCAAAGAATACAAATATGACAGAAATACTAGTAACAAGAAATACTTGGACAATACCTAACTCTGCAATCAGAGACAGTGGTGTAACTGACTTTACTTATGTATAGGGGATTTCTATTATATTAGAAATTCTTTTCTTTTTACGTCAAATAATTCTTTTTTTCTTTAATCATTTTGTTATTTGTAATAAAATAGATAGTGTTAGAAAAGAGGATGTTTATGAATGAAGTAATTATTGAAGAAATTAGTAAAGATTTAGATATTAGTAAAAAGCAAGTAATGACTGTTTTAAAATTATTAGAAGAAGGGAATACTATTCCTTTTATTGCAAGATATCGTAAAGAAGCGACTGGAGCTTTAAATGAAGAAGTTATTAAATCTATAGATGATGTTTATCAGTATCAAGTTAATTTAATGAAAAGAAAAGAAGACGTTATAAGATTAATTGATGAGAAAGGTCTTCTTACTGATGATTTAAAAGCATCTATTATGAAGTGTACTAAACTTGTTGAAGTAGATGATTTATATCGTCCTTATAAAGAGAAGAAAAAGACTAAGGCAACTGATGCTATTAATAATGGATTAGAGCCTCTTGCTAAAATTATTATGTCTTGTCCAGTTAAGGGAGATATTGAACAAATAGCAAGTCGTTATCTTAATGATAAAGTTAAGACTGTAGAAGATGCTATAACTGGGGCTAAGTATATTATCGCTGAATGGATTAGTGACAATGCTTACTATCGTAAATGGATTAGAAGTTATATCTTTAAAGAAGGGGTAATTGTTAGTAAATTAAAGAAGAATGCTATTGATGAAGAGAAGACTTATAGTAATTATTATGACTTTAGTGAAATAATTAAATATATTAAACCTCATCGAATATTGGCGATTAATAGAGGGGAAAAAGAAGGTGTTTTATCTGTTAAATTAGACTATGATGTAGAGAAAATAGTTAAATATTTAGAGACTAAAGTAATTAAAAATAAAGAATCTTTCTGTTATGAAATAATACTTGAGGCAATTAATGATAGTCTTAAACGTTTAATACTTCCTAGTGTAGATAGAGAGGTTAGAAGTGAATTAAAAGAAAAAGGGGAAGTACGAGCTATAGATAATTTTTCTACTAATGTAGAGAAACTTTTACTTACTCCTCCGTTAAAAGATAAAACTGTTTTAGGATTTGATCCTGCTTTTAGAACTGGTTGTAAGCTTGCTGTTTTAGATAAGACTGGTAAAGTGTTAGATATTGATGTAATTTACCCAACAGAGCCACATAATGATATAGAAGGTTCTCGTAAAAAGTTACTTGATTTAATAGATAAATATAATATCGACGTAATTGCAATAGGAAATGGTACAGCATCTCGTGAAAGTGAAGCTTTTGTAGCAGAGGCAATTAAAGATGCTAAAAGAGACGTTTCATATATAATAGTAAGTGAAGCAGGGGCATCAGTTTATTCTGCAAGTAAACTTGCAATAGAAGAGTTTCCTAATTTGACTGTAGAAAAAAGAAGTGCAGTTAGTATCGGAAGACGTGTACAAGATGCTTTATCTGAACTAGTTAAAATAGATCCTAAAAGTATAGGTGTTGGTCTTTATCAACATGATGTACCTGTTAAAAAACTAGATGAATCACTTAACTTTGTTGTTAGTAAAGCAGTTAATGGTGTTGGTGTTAATATAAACACTGCTAGCCCTTCCTTATTAAAATATGTTTCTGGCCTTAATAAAAAAGTAATAGATAATATTATTTCATTTAGAGATAAATATGGTAAGTTTAAGAATAGAGATGAGATTCATGATGTAAAGGGAGTTACTGATAAAGTTTATGAACAGTCAGTGGGATTCCTTAGAATACTTGATGGAGATAATCCTTTAGATAAAACTTCTATTCATCCTGAGAGTTATGATAAAACTAGAGAACTTTTAGATTATTTAGGATTTAGTGAAAAAGATTTAGGTAGTAGGGAACTTGGTGATAAACTTAATAGTTTAGATATAGAGAGTCTTAGTAAAGAAATTGATATTGATAAATATACTTTGACTGATATTATAGAGTCTTTAGAAAAACCTATGAGGGATTTACGTGATAATTATCCACAACCAATTTTAAGAAGTGATATCTTACATATAGAGGATTTAAAAATTGGGGATAAACTACAAGGAACAGTACGTAATGTAGTCGACTTTGGTCTATTTATTGATATAGGTTTAAAAAATGATGGCCTTGCTCATATTTCAAAATTAACTCATCAATATATTAAGAATCCTAGTGATTTATTTAGTGTTGGTGATATTGTTGATTGTTATGTTGATGGTATTGATATAGATAAAAAGAAAGTTAGTTTAACTATGTTAAAAGAATAGTATTTTCATACTATTCTTTTTGTGTTATACTTTCTTTATAAGAATAGGTGATTGTAATGCTAAAAAGAATTGGTAGTATGTTTAAAAAGAGTGAAAATGATTGGTTGAAAGTTACGATTAGTATCTTCTTTTCAATTATTATGATTATATTTTTGGGTAAAACAGTTGTAAGTTCATATGCTATACCTAATACTCTTCCTGATACATTGACATCAGGTATGGGAGATAATTCTGAAAGAATTAATCTCTTTGATGAATTGTATGGTGATGAACTATTATATTTAGTCCCATATTATGCTACATCAGGTGGTACTAGATATACTGTATATTGCCTTGATAAAGAAAAAGAGTGGGCACCTAATCATACTATTACTAAAGATAATGCTCCTTTAGATGCAGGATACGTATATTTAATACAAAATGGTTATCCTGCTAAGAGTTTAACTGGTAATGATGCTTATGATGATTACTTAACGCAGATAGCAGTGTGGTGGTATCAAGATTTATATGAAGGGACTAGTAATTTAACTAGTAATCAAAAGAATGTAATACAAAGTAGTTCATATTATAGGTATATAGAACCATTAATAAATGGGGCAGTTAATGCAAGTAATAATCCAGTTGTTATTAATCCTAGTTTTAGTATAAATAGTAGTGATTTTAATCTTAGTAGTGATAATAGATATTTAATTACAGATACAATAACAGTAAATTCAAATGTAAATTTTGATAGTTATGCTGTTAGTGTTAATAATAGTGCAGTAGAAATATTAGATAGTAATAATAGTGTAGTAAGTGGTACTATTAATAGTGGTAGTGGTTTTAAATTAAGAGTTAGTCTTGCTGAAATATCTAATCCTATAAGTGTAAATATAAGTGTGACAGTTAATTATACAGAGTATGAAGCTTATAGTTATACACCAGATAATGAATTAATGCAGAATGCTTTACCAGCGGCATTAGTACCTGTTTCTAAACAGAAAACTGTATCTAGTAATGTAGGTATGCCAACGGGAAGTTTAACAATAAAGAAAGTAGATAGTGAAACTAATAGTCCTTTAGTAGGTGCTAATATAGAAGTTAGAAGAGTAATTACTAATCAAGTAGTGGCAAGTTTTACAACAAATACAAAAGATTATACAATTAGTAATTTATTACCTGGAGAATATACAATTAAAGAAACTTCTGCACCTAGTGGTTATGAGTTAAATACTTCTACTTATAATGTTGTTATAAATACAAATAATTTAAATATTAGTCAAACTGTTAAAAATATAAAAGAAAATGAAGTAAGACTTGGTAAGATAGATGCTGATACAGGTGAGTTAGTTGCAGGAGCTACTTTAAAACTTACTAATAGTGAGGGTAAAGAAGTAGAGACTTTTGTTACAACAACAGAACCATACATTATTAGAGGACTTGATAATGGTACATATTATTTAGAAGAGGTTACTCCTCCTCCTGGTTATCTTTTAAATGAGAAGAAAGTTACTATTAATATAAATGATAATGAGAGGGTTTATACTTATAATATTAGTAATGAAAAAAATAAAGTAGAGATTGTTAAAAGAGATGCTAGTACAGGAGAAATAATTGCAGGAGCAACTTTAAAAGTTACTAACAGTAGTGGGGATGAAGTAGAGACTTTTGTTACAACAACAGAACCATATATTATTAGTGGTTTAACTCCAGGCAAATATAGTCTTGAAGAGATAAGTGCCCCAGCTGGATATGTTAGTAGTAATTCAAAGATTATTTTTGAAGTTTTAAATACTGGTAAAGTACAAGAAGTTTCTTTGGATAGTGATTTTATTAGTATAAGTGTTAATAATAAAAAATTAGTTATAGATGCTAAAGGTAAAGAGGGATATTCATTTAATCTAAAAGATAGTAATGGTAATTTAGTTGAAAAAATTAATGTTACTGATAAAGTTTATACTAGTAAAGAATTAGATTTAGGAGATTATTCTTTAGAGGAAGTATCTGTTCCAGATGGTAATATTAAGAATAAAACACCATATTACTTTAGTGTAACTGATAGTAATATAGTTAGTTCTATAAATTATACTAATGATTTTACTAAAGTAGAAATTAGTAAGAAAGATATTACAAATAGTGAAGAAGTAGCAGGAGCTCATTTAGTGATTAAAGATAGTAATGGTAAAGTAGTAGAAGAATGGACATCTACTGATACACCTCATTATATAGAAAGATTACCTGTTGGAAAATATACTTTAACAGAGACTATTGCTCCAGATGGCTATATCTTAAATACATCAGTAGTTGATTTTGAAGTATTAGAGACAGGTGAGTTGCAAACTGCTGTTATGTTTAATTCTAAACCTGTAGAGGTTCCTAATACTTCTAGTAATGCGATTTATATTTATATAATTGGAGGAGTTTTAATTGTAGTAGGAGCTTCGATAATGATAATTTCTAAGAAAAAGAAGAAAAAGTAGTATTTAGTTACTATTTTTTTTGTGATATACTTGTTAATAAGATAGGTGATTGGTATGATAAAGAAAATTAGTAATTTATTTAAGAAAGGTAATAATGATTGGTTAAAGGTTACTGTTAGTATAGTGATATCTGCAGTTATGGTAATATTCTTTTCAAAGACTGTTGCGTCTTCTTATGCTTTTGAGTTGCCTGATACTTTAACATCTGGTATAGGTTCTAATGCAGAGAGAATTACGCTTTTTGAAGAGTTAGATGGTGATGAACAGTTAAATTTAGTACCATATTATGCAACAGATGAATTTAATAATAAATATACAATTTATTGTCTTGACAAAGATAAAGAATGGGCTAGTGGATATACTATTACTAAAGATAGTGAACCTTTGAATGCAGGTTATAGTTATATAGTACAAAATGGATATCCTACTAGGAGTTTAACAGGTAATGATGCTTATGATAATTATTTAACGCAAATAGCAGTGTGGTGGTATCAGGATTTATCAGAAGGAACTAATAATTTAACTACTAATCAGAAGAATGTAATAGAGAGGAGTGACTATTATCGATATATAGAACCTTTAATTAACGGAGCGGTTAATGCTAAGAATAACTTAAGTGAGGCTCCTACTTTTAATATAATGGGTGGTTATGATGTTAATCTTAGTGAGGATGGACAATATTTAGTTACTGATTATATGAATGTAGTTCCTTATCCTGGCATTGATTCTTTTGAATTTAGTATATCTGTAAATAATGCTGCTGCTTTAATTGAAGATGAGTATGGACATATTTTAAATAATGGTTCTGTTTTAGGTAGTTATAAAAGATTTAGATTAAAGATAGATCTTTCTAAAATTAATGATGTGCGTTCTATTGAGGTAAATGCAGCGGTTAATTATACATTATTTGAAGCATATAGTTATAAATCTTCTAATAGTCTTGTACAAAGGGCAATGCCATCAGTGATAGCTACGACAGTATATCAAGCACAAACAGGTACACGTGTAGATATTCCTACAGGAAGTTTAACAATAAGTAAAATAGATAATCAAACTTTTGAACCTCTTTCTGGTGCTAATATAGAAGTTAGAAATGCATATAATAATCAAGTAGTAGCAAGCTTTACTACAAATGGTAGTGATTATACAATTAATAATCTGTTACCTGGTAAGTATAAAATAATAGAAACTTCTGCTCCTAAAGGCTATTATATAACAGAATCTAGTAGTGATGTTATTATTGATACTAGTAGTTTAGAGACAAGTACAACTATTTTTAATGATCCGTATAATGTTAGGATTAGAAAAGTTGATAGTACTACAGGTGCTCCTGTTGCAGGGGCAGTTTTAAAAGTTTTGGATAGTAATAATAATGAAGTTTATAGATTTACTTCTACTAATGGTTATGTTAGTATTCCTAATTTAACAGAAGGAACTTATAGTGTCGAAGAAGTTAGCGCTCCAGATGGTTATGTTTTAAATACTGAAGTTAAGAAGTTTACTATTAATAGTAGTAATCCTAATGTAACAGTTGATTTTGAAGATGAAGAGAATGAAGTAATAATAGAGAAAAGAGATGCTAGTGATAAAAGTATGCTTAGTGGAGCGACTTTAAGATTAGTTAGAGTTTCTGATAATAGTACTATTGATGAGTGGACTACAACTACTAGTGGTCATGTCGTTAGAGGACTTGCTCCTGGTAATTATAAAGTAATTGAGACAAAAGCACCATCTGGTTATACTCTAAGTTCTAGTGAAGTTACTTTTACAGTTACTAATAATCAAACAGAACCTTTAACAGTAACATTCTATAATTCTAAGAATCAAGTAAGTATTGTAAAAGTAGATATGGAAACAGGTGCTAGAGTCAGTGGAGCGACTTTACAAGTAACTAATAGTTCTGGTGGAGTTGTTGATACATTTACAACTTCAGATACTCCTCATGTTTTATCTAAGTTAAGTCCAGGTACATATTATGTTAGGGAAACTAAAACTCCTGATGGATATGTTTTAGATAGTGAGCCAGTTAGTTTTACTATTAGTGATAGTACTACTAATTTACAAGTTGAGTTTAAAAATAAGAAAAATGAGATTAGATTAGGTAAAATAGATAAAGATACAAAAGAGTATGTAGCAGGTGCTCTACTTAGACTTGTTGATAGTAATGGTGATGAAGTAGAGAGATTTACTAGTGGAAGTGAGCCTAGTGTAATTAAAAGAGGTTTAAAGAGTGGCACATATTATTTAGAAGAGTTAGAGGCTCCAGATGGTTATATTCGTAATACAGGTAGAGTTACTGTTACTATTAAAGATACAGATGATGTAGTTACTTATACTATTGCAAATAAGAAAACGAAAGTTACTATTTCTAAAGTAGATAGTGAGACAGGAGAGCCTGTTAGTGGAGTAATTTTAGAGATATTAGATAGTAATAAAAAAAGTCTTAAAACCTTTACTACTACTGATAGTCCTACTGTTATATCTGATTTAAATGAAGGTACTTATTATGTTAGAGAAGTTAAAGCTGCTGATGGGTATATTTTAGATAAATCGTTACATGAATTTACTCTTGATAGTAAGACTCCTGAAGTTAATATAGAGATTGAAAATAAACCTATTATCTTAAATTTAGGTAAGATAGATGCTAGAACAGGGGAATATATTAGTGGAGCGACTATGCAGTTAAATCGTGAAGATGGTGATATGAATCCAATTACATTTGTTAGTAGTGATAGTCCTTATACAGTTAAAAGACTTAGTCCGGGTATTTATAGTTTAACGGAAGTTGAAGCTCCTGATGGTTATGTAGGAACAGGTTCTAAAATTACTTTTGAAGTATTAGAGACAGGTAAAGTACAGACTGTTAATATTAGTAATGATGTTACTACTATTAGTGTTAGTAATAGAAAATTAGTTGTGGATGCAGAAGAAGGATATAAGTATAGATTAGAGACTAGGGATGGAGTGGTAGTTGATGAGTTTAAGACGACTAAGGAAGGTTATATTAGTGATGGTTTAGAATTAGGTGATTACGTATTAAAGCAATTAGATACGCCAAATGGAGTAATTGTTAATAGTAATCCTATATATTTTAGTGTTACTGATAGTAATGAAGTAAGTGTAATTAATTATGTTAATGATTTTACTAAAGTAGAGATAAGTAAGAAAGATATGGCTAATAGTGAAGAAATTGAAGGTGCTCATTTAGTAATAAGAGATAGTAATGGAGAGGTAGTAGAAGAATGGACAAGTACTGATACACCACATTATATAGAAAAGCTTCCAGTAGGTAGTTATACTCTTACAGAGACAATCGCTCCAGATGGTTATGTTTTAAATGCTTCTACAGTTACTTTTGAGGTACTTGAAAGTGGTGATATTCAAAGTACTACTATGTTTAATTCTAGGTTAGTTGAAGTTCCTAATACAGGAAGTAATGCTACATATATATATTTAGTCGGAGGATTACTTATAATAATAGGTGGTAGTTTAATGTATATTTCCTATAAAAATAAAAATAAGAAAAAGTCAAGAAAAAACATATAATATAGTAGGTTCGGATGTCAAATTTGACAAAATAATATAAATTTGGTACAATTTTATTGTTCTTATTTGAAGGAGGAACTATGAAAAAAGTTAGTAAGCTGAGTCTTACCTTAGCATCTATTGGTGTTTTTATGATAGGCTTAGCCGGAGTATTACAGTATAAAGCTTTTCAAATTGAAGAGAATACTGTAGCGTATGAAACTGTGACAATGAATGATTTAAATGCAGGTAAAGTAGAAGAAGTTAATAATAAGAATGAAGAAGAAAATACGGAGACTGCAGATGAATCTAATAATAATACTGAAGTAGAAGATGATACTACTGAAACAGAAGAAGTAGAGGAAGTAGTTATTGAAGATGAACTAGAAGATGTTAAGACTTATGAAGAGGTTAATACTGTTCCAGTTGATCCTATTGTTTATGATGGATTAACTATGAATCAGTTGGCAGAGAAGCTTAATCGTTCATTAAATTCTACTATTTCAGGAAAAGGTTATCTAATTGCTAGTTATTCATTACAACTTGGAATTGATCCTTATATGGCAACTGCTATTATTCTTCATGAGACTGGATGTAATGGTACTTGTAGTAGTTTAGTTCGTGAATGTAATAATGTTGGTGGTCAAAAAGGTGGTCCTAGTTGTGGAGGAGGAGCATATAAAGCATATGCTACTTTAGATGAAGGTATTATGGGTTATTTAGATAACTTATATCGTAATTATTACTCTCATGGATTAACTTCGCCAGAGACTATTGGTCCAAAGTATGCTGCTAGTACTACTTGGGCTAGTCAAGTTAATAATTACATTGCTTTAATTAGAAGTAGATAAAGAGCTTAGGCTCTTTTTTCTATTGTATTTGGATTTATTTTATGATAATATTAAGTTAATAAAATAGTAGAAAGAAGGTAAAAATATGAGAAAATTATGTTTACAAAAAGTTACCTGGAGGGGGGCAGTTTAGTAGTAATTTAGTTACTTTCTTTCATTATGGCTTAAAGGAATAGAGTAGGATAATTCTATTCTTTTTTGTGTGTAATAATGAAAGGAGTAAGTTATGAAAAAGATATTATTAGAAACAAGCTTTAGTAAAATTTATATGATAGTAATGGTAATAATAACTCTATTAATATTAGGAGGATACTTTTCTTATGCTATGTTTACAGTAAGTAAGGAAAAGAGTAATGCCATAAGTATTGTAACAGGTAATTTAACATATGAATTGTTAATAGATGGAGAAGAAGGAAATACTTTAACAGTACCCTCAAATACAGTAAAAGACTTTACTATTACCTTAAGTAATCCTAATAATAGAATAGCAAGATTTAACTTTTATTATGTAGGAGCCTTATCATCTAATACTAAAGTAGGTTACATAGCAGAAGATGGAACAAATACCTTACCAGATGAGAAAGGAATAAACTTAGAAAAAGAAGGTACAGTAGGTTCAAGTAATACTTATATAATAAGAGTAATAAATAATTCAGGAAGTAGTGTAACAGTAAATTTAGGAGTAAGTGTAGGCCTAGATTATAATGATTTAAGTCTACCAGATAATGGCCATTTATTTGAAGAGATAACATATAAAGG
>DVHC01000053.1 GCA_018712385.1 Candidatus Onthousia excrementipullorum
CAGCAAAAAAGAGTAAATTTCTTCGCAAAGAAAATCTGATATAATTATTACTACAGAATAAGAAAGGATGTAGTAATGAAAAAAAGAAGTAAAAAGGAAGAGGAAAAATTACAGGAAGAAATAAAGAAATATGCAAATGAACCAAGAAGTGTAAGAAGAAAAAAAGAAAGAGAATTAAAGAAAGAATATAAAGATAAATCTATTACAATTAAATCAGGTAAGAAATTCAAGAAAACTAAAGAACCTCTTACTAGAAAACAAAGAAGAGAACTTTTAAAAGATAAAAATCTATTAAAGGAAGTTTTAAAGATAATTAGAAAATATTTCCCACAGTTAGAAAACTTATTTAGTAAATTAACTGATAAAAGACATAAAAGTTATATTACTTATAAGATGAGAACTATTATAATGACTAGATTATTATCTTTAATTTGCGGTATTACTACCATGAAAGGTATTAATCAAAAATTTAATACTGATGAAGCTATTAAAAATTTATCTTCTATTTGTAACCAAGAACTTAAAGAAGTTCCTGATTGGCAAACTATTCAAGATGTTATTGAAACTCTTTCTATAGAAGAAATAGAAGATATTAGGAAATATATGGTAAAGGCTTTAATTAGAAGTAAAATGTTTGATAGATTTAGATATAAAGGTGCTATTCAAGTATTAGTAGATGCTACTGGTCTATCTAGTCATGATTATAACTTAAATGGTAATTGTATTTCTAGAACTAAAAGTGGCATTATTAAATACTATAAATATGTCTTAGAAGCTAAAATTGTTTTTGGTAACATTGTTATTAGTATTGATTCTGAATGGATAGAAAATAAGGAATTAAATAATGAAAACGAGAAACAAGACTGTGAAGTTAATGCTTTTAAAAGAATGGCTCCAAGACTTAAGAAAAATTATCCTAAAATGAAATTTATTATTACAGGGGATGCTTTATATGCTACTACTCCTATGATTGATATTTGTAAAGATAATAAGTGGTATTATATCTTTAATCTTAAGAAAGATAGACTTAAAAATGTCTATGAACAATTTACGGATAATGTTAACTACTTTAATGAAACTAATAAAGAAAACTATTATTTATCTAAAAATGTAGAGTTTAATGATAATGTTTTTGATGTGTTTAAATATATAGAAGTTACTAATAATAAAACTACTACTTTTCACTATGTTAGCAATCTTAATGTTAAAGATAGTAATATAGAAGAAATTGTTAATATGGGTAGACGTAGATGGAAGATAGAAAATGAAGGCTTTAATCAACAAAAAAATGGGACTTTTTGTATTTCCCATATGAGTAGTAGACATATTGTTGGTTTAAAGGTCCAATATTATTTAATACAGATCGCCCATATTATAAGACAACTATTAGAATATGGTTCTATTATAATAAAAGAGATTCGTGATATAACAAAAAAGGAAATAAGCGACAAAATTTCCACCATGCTTACTTCCAACAAAATCTCAAATTTTAATTGTTTGGATTTGAATTTTCAATTAAGATTTGATGGTTAAAGTGTAACATATTTCAGGGGAGTTGAAAACTAGTGGTGGAAATTTTTACAGTGTATTTGACACTTCTTTTTTGCATGGTTTATTTATGCGAAGAAAAAGATTTATGTTATTTTTCAATCTTTTGCACATAAATCTTTTCTTTTTTAATTAAATTTGCTCTTTTTTACTGATTTTTACAAAAAAGTAGTCAAAATTTTGACTACTTAACAGCTTTTTCTATGACAAATTGTTAACCACAACTAGAAGAATAATTAATATTAATAGTTAATTCTTTACTCTTATTACCTGCTTTATCTTCATTTTTTACTTTATAAACTGCTTTGGTACAACCAGTTTTTCCAAAGAAGCCATCTGAATCTTTATGCCATTTATTCCAAAATAGCCCATTTCCATTATCACGGCAATTATTACCAGAAGTTCCATAATAATAAGCATACCAATGAGCATAGCCAGAACCACCTGGATTATCTTTTTCTGTTGTAGTAAATGACCACTCATTACCTCTATATGAAACAGTAATATTACATGTTACAGCACTATAACTTGTACCACTATTATTAGTACAACTAGAAGAACAAACATTATCAAAGGTAATTCCTGGAGTTGGCATAGATCTATCAAGTTTAATAGTATAAGTTGCAACTGTTGTATTACCAGCTGAATCAGTTGCTCTAAAAGTTATATAACTAGTTCCCTCTGCATTTATATTTCTAGTATTACCATTTACATAACCATTTGTATTAGTAGAAGCCCCTGTTACTTGATATGAAATACTACAACTTCCGCTAGCATCTGTACAGCTTGCTCTTGCCACAACATAACCACTATACCAAGTATTATTACTATAGTTACTTAAAGAATTAATATTAGAACTACTATTTAAATCAGTAGAATTTGTCTTTTTCTTTAAAACCACTGATATTTTGGGAGCTGTTCTATCTATTCTTACTGTTTGATTTTCTGGACATTTTGTAGTATGACCGACATTATCTTCTACCGTTCCAGGAGATTGATTAAACCATTCTCCTTCACTCGTATAACTTTTAACCGCATTTTCTTTACAACCACTTCCACTATCGCTACACGTTCCTAATAACGTTCTATTACCTGTAGTCCATGAATTGCTTCCCCCACTACTTACACAGCTTGGAGGAGTTTTATCTATTTTTACGGTCTGATTAGCAGGACAACTTACACTATTTCCGGCTTTATCTTTTACTGTTCCTGGTGACAGATTAGTTTTATTAGTATCTGTATCAAATGTCTTAGATGCATTACCACTACAACCACTTCCTCCTTTATCACTACAAGTTCCTGTTAAGGTTATATTTCCACTTGTCCACGAAGTACTTCCTCCACTACTTACACAAGTTGGATCTGTTTTATCTATATAATACTCTCCTGTTGTCGCTATACAACTATTTCCATCTGCATCATACACTACTAATTTTAATTGATGTTTTCCTTCGCTATCAAAGGTTAAACTCTTATTAGATGCTCCTATATAATTATCAACTAAAGTATATTCTCCTCCATCTACTCTTCTACTTAATTCCCATTTATATGTATTATCGGGTAATTTCATTGTTACTGTTATATCTTTATTTGTCCATGTCCTTACATTTATATTACTATCAAACTCTACTTTAGCACAATCTATCCCTTCATAGATTGAATATTTCCCACTTCTTTTACTACTTCTATTTCCACTTGCATCATATGCATATCCTACTATCTCATATAATCCTTTTTCTGTTAGTTTAATAGTTACTTCCCCTGTATAGTTTTGATATCCACTATCTTTATACTCTTCCCCATCTTTTGTTATAACATATCTATAACTTGCCACTTCTTTATTATCTGTTACTTCCATCGTTACTGTTATATTTTTTGTACTTGACTTCTTATTTGGTGAAAAACTTATTACTGGTTTCGCATTATCCTCTGTTGTTTCATAATTATCACATACTAGTGTTACATAATATTGATAATCTTTATCTGTTATTTTCTGTACTGTTACTGTTGTCTTATCTCTATTACAGTCGTTATCATCTTCATCTTTTACCGGATCAATATATGACTCTTTTATCAAAGTATCTAAAGTTACACTAGAAGTCTTTCCTATATCTTTAGGCAACTTATTTCTATAATCCGAAAAATATTCTCTTCCTGCTAGTATTAACATATTCTCCTCGGAATCATAGTAACTATTACTTCCTCTATTTAATATGGCACTTACTCCAAAATAGGCAAGGGTTGTTAATATTCCTATTATTATTATCGTCACCAACAACTCTACCATTGTAAAACCCTTTATTCTTTTTAACACAAGTATTACCTCCTTGCAAATAGATTCTATTCTACTATTTTAATTATAAGGCAAAGGATTCAAAAATGCCATGAAATTTTTATGAAATTATTATTTATTTAACATATTTTTTTATAATTATCATAGTTTTTATTAGGTGATGTCTAAGTGAATTATTTAAAAAAAATAGGTAAATTTACATTAACAACTCTCATAAGTATAATTATTTTAGGACTTATTTTAAATACTCTATATTACTTTAATATTATAAATAATAACATCTACAATCTTATGAAAATGCTTATTGTCTTATTAATTCTTTTTATTAATGCTTTCTTACTAGGTAAAAGTTCCTCTAAATATGGATTAGTTGAAGGTTTAAAACTAGGCACTATCTTTTTGATTATTATGATTATATTAAAGTTAATAACGAACAGTGCTTTTGATATTAGAACCTTTATTTATAGTTTAATTATTTTACTTACAACTAGTGTTGGAGCCGTTATTGGCATTAATAAAAAAGAAAAGAAATAAAGTTAGGAGTTTAATATTTCTTCTAAATACTTTATTTCTTTTTTAGTTACTCTTATTTTATTTCTAAATGATTTAGGTAAAGCTTTAAAAAGTGCTTGCTTTGTATTTAATATACTTTGATAATACTCTTTAGTAAGACTATCTTTTTTAGTCATTAAAACAGGTCCTAAAAAAAGTTTTTTATATGAGTAATATTTTCTTCCTTTCTTAAAGACTAATATTTCATAAATTATCTTATTTTCTTTAACTAATACTTCATTATCTATATAATATCCTAATTTTATTAATTTTCTTTTAACAGCAATAGAATAGTTATTAGGAGATAATACTAAAGTATTAATATTTTTTAAATAATTTCTATTATCATCTAGTATTTTATTAATACTAAGTCCTCCCATACCTGATATAGTAACTGTATCTATTCCTTCAATATAAGAATTTAATCCTTCAGCTTTTACTAACTTTACTTTATCAGATACTTTATAGAACTTAACATTTTCCAAAGCTTTCTTTAAAGGGCCACTTTTATTATCACTAGCAACTGCTTTACTAAAACCTCTTTCTTTAACTAAATAAATGGACAAAAGAGCATGATCACACCCAATATCTAGAGGATATGTTGAAAGGGGAACTAAATCACCTATAGTTTTTAATCTATTATTTATTTTCATCTAATCTGTTAAGAAATCCTTTAATTTACGAGATCTAGATGGATGTCTTAATTTTCTTAAAGCTTTCGCTTCTATTTGTCTAATACGTTCTCTTGTAACCCCAAAGATTTGTCCTACTTCTTCTAGAGTCCTACATTGTCCATCATCAAGACCAAATCTTAATCTTAGTACTTTCGCTTCTCTTTCTGTTAAAGTTGCAAGAACACTACTAAGTTCTTCTTTAAGCATTTCTTCAGTAGTATATTCTTCAGGCCCTATCATTCTATCATCTTTAATAAAGTCTCCTAAATGAGAATCATCTTCTTCCCCAATAGGTGTTTCAAGAGCAACTGGATCTTGACTAATTTTATAGACTTCACGCACCTTTTCTACAGGCATATCAAGTTTAGCAGCAATCTCATCATCAGTTGGTTCTCTATTTAATTCCTGGGTAAGTTGTCTTTGAATTCTTGCTAGTTTATTAATTGTTTCTACCATATGAACAGGTACCCTAATAGTTCTCGCTTGATCTGCTATCGCTCTAGTTATCGCTTGTCTTATCCACCAAGTAGCATATGTAGAAAATTTATAACCTTTAGTAGGATCAAACTTCTCTACCGCTTTCATCAAACCAATATTTCCTTCTTGAATTAAGTCAAGGAAAAGCATACCTCTACCAACATAACGTTTAGCGATAGAAACAACTAAACGTAGATTAGACTCTGCAAGTATTCTTTTCGCTTCTTCATCCCCATCAACTGCACGTTCAGCATATTCAAACTCTTCATCACTAGTTAAAAGAGGGATTCTACCTATTTCTTTTAAATACATCCTAACTGGATCATTTATTTTAATATCTTTAGACATTGTCAAGTCTTCTGATTTAGTATGTTCAGTAATCTCTTCTCCACTAGCATCATCACTTCCATCTTCTGAAACAATATCAATGCCTTCTGCTACCAAACTATTATATAAATCATCAAGACTATCACTATCTACTTCAAGTCCTTTAAGTTCGTTAGCAAGTTGTTCATAAGTAATATAGCCTTGCTTTTTACCTAATTTTATAAGTTTCTCTTTTCTTTGTTCCATTGTTTTTATTTCTTCTACCATTTTAACTCTCCCCTATTCTTAGCTTTCTAATCTCTTCCGCGTATTTTACTTGTCTTACTGGATCTGTTTCATTCTTAATTTTCTCTTCTAAATTAGCAATTGTTCTTTTCAAGTTATATTCTCTTATTACTTTAAAGTAATCAAATAATTCTTCTTTAGTAACAACAGTCTTTAAATCCATTTCCAATACTTCATTTAAGAGATTAAGTAACTCCCCTTTAGGTGTTAAGTAAGTATAAAAGTCTGCTTCATTAATAAACCCATACTTATGATAAAAATAAACAATTTCACTTTCTAATGCTCTTAAAGCTTCGGTAGGAAACACTAAATGTTCATCTTCTACCATATCGATAATATCTTGCTTATTTAACATATAATATATAATATTGAGGCTTGCTTTTTGATACTTATCTTTATTCTTAGGTTGTATAGTTTTTGGAGTAGTAATAACTTCTTTTTTTATCTCTTGATTATTAACTAACTCCTTAAAACTTTTTTCTAGGGTATTATACCCTATTTCAAACTTTTTTGCAAGGTCTTTTAGTATAATTTCTGTTCTAATAGAATCATTTATCTTAGATGCTTCTTCTAATACTTCATGAATATAATTAGCTTTCTCTTCACTACTTGCAAAATTACGATTACGAGATAAGTTCTTAATCTTAAAATCACTATAGTAAATTGCATTGTTTATTAAAGTTTCAAAAGCATCTCTTCCATTTTTTAGAATATAGGTATCAGGATCATCTTCTCCTGGTAAAGAGATTACTTTAACTTCTATACCCTCACTCTTAAATAGTTCACCAGAGGCGATAGTTGCTTTTACTCCTGCTTCATCGCCATCAAAACAAAGAATAATGTTATTAGACAAGCGTTTTATTTCTTTAATATGGTCCCGTGTTAAGGCCGTACCCATAGTAGCGACTGTATTTTTAATCCCTACAGTACTAGCGCGAATTATATCCATAAAACCTTCCATTATTATAACAGACTTTTTAACCCGAGCTTCTTCTCTTGCAATATGATAATGGTATAATAGTTTACCTTTTTTAAAGAGCTCTGTCTCTTTAGTATTAAGATATTTATTTTGTTTACCATTAGTTATAATACGACCACTAAATCCTATTACTTTACCATTTAAATCGTGTAAAGGAAACATAAGTCTTGAATTATAGATATCATGATCTTCATTACTAAGCCCTACTTTATTAAGTAAATCAATAGAGTGTCCCTTAGCCGTAAGTAATTTAGTAAGATCATCTCTATTTCTTAAAGAATAACCTATTTCAAATTCTTTAACTGTCAGATCATCAATACTTCTATTCTTTAAATATTCCCTTGCCCCTTCTCCTTCTTTAGTAAGTAAATTATTTTGATAATATTTATTAGCAAGATCATATATCTTATACCATTCATCATATTTAGTAGATATTTTTTTAGTTTTAAAGCCGTTTAAAGTAATACCAACACGATTTGCTAATTCACTTAAGACTTGATTAAACTCTTTATGTTCATAGTTCATTAAAAAAGTAAAGACATTGCCAGTCGCATGACAAGAGAAACAAGTATAGATTTGTTTTTCTCTTGATACACTCATAGAAGGATTAGTATCATCATGAAAAGGACAAACTCCAAAGTAGTTCTTACCACGTTTTTCAAGAGGAATCTTTTCACCAATAACATCAACAATATCATTTTTTCTTCTTACTTCATTAATAATATCTTGATTATTCATGATATCCCTCCTTACCAATCTACCAATTATTTTAGCACAAAAGATAAGAAAGTTCTATCTTTATGATAGAACTTTCCAAAACATTTTCACCCGGAATAATTTATTGCTCGCACCATCCGGGAGCGAGAAACATTTTCATATATGTAAGTAAAACTACTTACTTTTATATTATATGAAATCTCTTTCATTTAATACATCTTTATTGTATCATAACAAACTCTCTTAGTAAATACTTTTTCATAATTAACAGCAATTAAAGTTATCATAATTATTACTAGATATGCAAATCTTTCTATATTAGTTTAATGCTATAATTTTAATTTCTTCTATTTTTACTAACAAGTTCTAATGGAACAGTTAATTGTTTAATACGTTCTATTATTCTTTTCGCTTTTACTTTCTCAATACCATTATTAGTAATACTTAACGCATTCTCTAACTCATTTAAGGATAAATTAGATGTAAAGAAGGTAGGCAATTCTTCTTCCATACGGTATTGTAATATTGGTCCTAAGACTTCATCTCTACTCCAAGAAGTAGTATTCTCTGCTCCTATATCATCTAAGAGTAATAGTGGTACTGTCTTAATAAAATCAAATTTCTCTTCATAATCACTTCCAAAAGATGATTTTAAGCTTCTTAAAAGTTCAGGATAATATACTAAGGCAGAAGATATATTTTTCTTAGCAAGTTCATTAAATAATGCTGCCACTAAATAGGTTTTACCACTTCCAAAAGAACCACTTAAGTATAGGCCTTTACCTTTCTTATCTTTTATATAACTATCCATAAACTCTTTAAAATATTTAAAGATGGGAAGCCGTTTCTTATCATCTCTATATGCCTTAGAAAAGGATGCTTCACTTATCTCTTTAGGTAAATCAAAACAAGTAATATTTTTCTTATAAGCATAAGTATTCTCTTCTTTAATAAGCTTATCACAAGGTATATAACTAAAGTTTAGATTATTCCCATCTTTAATAGCAGTATAAACATGTCCTTTTAAAGTATTAGGGCAATTCTTAAGTCCAGGACATGCTTTACAATTATTTTTTTCTTTAACAGCATCTTCGATACTAGTAGTATATTTAATTAAAACATCACTACTTACATCTAAATTATCTACATAATCTTTAAAATCTCTATTACCCAAAGCTTCTCCATAATAACTCTTTAACTTAGTAACATCACTTTTTTTTATTAATGTATTTACCTTTCTCATGTCTTCACCTCTAACTAAGTGTTTTTGTATCAATGTCGTCTAGCGAACTCTCATAATCATAGATAGAATTAGCGATAACATAAAGTGTTGTTCCTTCTATAGTCGCTTCTTCTTCCATACCATTTTTTTATAAACCGTTTCATTACTAAACTTGCCGCTTTTATCAATAAGTTATAATGCTCATTTTCATCCATTCTTCTTGACATTTCTTCATCTGTAATAATATCTGAATAATTACTAAAAATCCAACCAGTTAAGTGATATAAACTATAATTTAAATTATGAAAAACTCCTTCAGTAAAGAAGGTTTCATCATCTACATTAACAGCATAATTTGCAAGTGTTAAAAGATATCTATCCACTACTTCATCATACTCTAACTCTTCATCATTATCAAAACCTAATATTTTTCTAGCTCTTTCATCAATATTATCCATACTATATTTCATAAGTCTCACTTCCCCTATTTCCATTCTACCATTATTTTTAGAATTTTAACATCTTTTTTACTATTTCATAAACTATTACAGGTGATGTTTATGCGTTTTAAAGGAAATAAACATAGTCCATTCTGTAGATGTAATTTTTGTAAACAAAAAAGAAGAAGTAGTATCTTCTATTTAGGTTCTTTACTTGCCCTTGCAGTTATCATATGTTATCAAGCTGTACTTTTATTATTTTTAGTAACAAGAATACATGCTCTATTATTATTAATAGAATTAGTGCTTTTCATAGTGCTTCTTGTCTTTCTCATTTTTTAAAATGAACTCACTAGTTACTTTTAATCTATCAAAAAACTTATTTAATTCTATACATTTACTTAAACTAGATGGATATATATCTATTTTATCTGGTATTGTTATATTTATAAGTAAATAAAGATATTCTTCTTCTTTATAATGATATCTATGTTGATAAAGCCTAAAATTACTTAACATATCAGTATCATCATAGTTTTTCTTAAAGAAGTAAATAAAATCATAGGGAGGTCTTTCTAAATGAGCTTTCTCTAAGCTTATAAAATAATCATTATCTGAAGTTATAAAATGACTTAACTCACATTTACCATGAGCATAAACATATCTTTCACGATTTTTTTCTTTCATTATTTTATACCAGGACTCTACTAGATGTTTAGAGTAGTTTAAGGCACTATAGATAATTGATACATTTCTAATAAATAGATATTCAGATGGTGACATATATACTTTATTTTCAATTATATCTTGCATAGTAAAGTAATACTCTTCTAAGTAGTTTATTTTATTATTAAAGGTATCATACTCTTCTTTTAATTTATCTTTATCTATCTCTTTATATATAGTAGTTTTATTCTGCAAATCTGCTAAAGCATAAACTAAGTGTTTAGCAACTTCATCATTATCTAAGTCTTTTTTATCTAAGTAATTAAAATATAAGTCTTTATCTGTTATTTTAAAGGGCCTTAAATAGTTATTAATATTATGATCATCTAAGTATTTATATATTTTATCTATATCATACTTTTTCTTTTTTTTAATTAAGACTCTCATCTTATCATAATCTATTACTTTAATATCTTTTAAGTAAGTATATTTATTAATCATTAGATTCTACTGAGGTAGGAATAATAAGTTTAGAACCTACTTTTAAGTTATCTAAGTCATTATATTCCGAAAGCACTTCTCTATTAGTATTATATTTAGCGATTACTTCTTCTAAGTTATCATCTTCTCTTAATATATAAACTGAATATGTAGAATAAGTCTCTTCTGTATTAGCGAAAGCTGAAAAGATAGAGTCCATTACTTGTTTATTACTAGTATCTTCTTTCATGGCTGGTTCTGTAACTTTTTCTTCTTCCTTCATAACAGGTACTTCTTCTAAACTAGGTAATTTCTCTTCCAAGCTTACAGGTTCTTCTTCTTTCTCTTCATCAGTAGTTAATACTTCTATTTCTTCTTTAGTATTATCTTCTACAGTCTCATTTTCTCTTATTTCTTCATCTTTTATCTCTCTTACATCGCCACTCACTTCTTCTTTAGGTTCTATAACTTCTTCTACTTCTTCCTCCTCCTCTTCTTCTACTTCTTCCTCTTCTACTTCTATTTTCTCTAAACCTTCTATTAAAAGTTCTACTGTAATACTTAAAGCTTCTTCATTAACAATCGCATAAGTAAAATTATTAATATCTACTTTTCTTGTCTCTTCTTCTAAAGCTGTAGTAAGCATAATTTCTACAGGAACTTTATAACTAAATTCTTCTTCTATTGTACTAGCTTCAGTCATTTTATAAGTACCACTAATTATTAAGTTACCTTCAATTTCACTATCGTTAATGAAAGCAAGATCAGGTTCTAATGAGATACTACTAATTTCTCCCACCATCGTTTTAAAAGCTATCTCTTTTTCTAAAGTTACAATTTGTTTCATACATTATCTCCTTTCCTTAGTTCTAATATATGATAATAGAAAAAGATTATTACTATATCTTATTTGCAAAAGTAATAATCTTTTCATCTCTCTTAAATAATATATATCATAACTTTAAATCAAAAAGAGTTCGATGTAACTTACATTGAACTCCTGACGACTCAAAGCTTCTAAAGTTTTTTGAGTACTAATCATTAATATTATATGTATTTTATATTTTTTTATTCACTGGAAAACCCATCAAATATAAAATTAAATTAATATCAACAGATTTTATTTTTGTCTCTAATTTTTTTATTTCATTAATTATGAGTTCCTCAAATTCTTTTCTTTTGTTTTCATCTAATAATACTCCCATAGACTTAAAAATCATATAAATATTTGTAGATTTATCTTTATTAATATATTTTTTATCAATAATTTTAAAAGTTATTAAAAACTTGCTATGAAAAGAGAATAATCTATCATTATGGGCACATATATTCCTCACCATAGTCATATTTTTTAGAATTTGTTTTAATAACTTATCAGAAATTTTGAATTCCTTACTAATAGATTGTCTATCTTTTTGTTTTAAAATTGAATATAAACGACTTAACTCTCCTAATGTTAAAATTTTAACAAGTACAAATGGTGGAACAAATCCATATTTAGTGACGTAATGACTAACAGCCTCATGTTTGCCATTTTGCTTATTAATTTCTTCTTTTATTTTATCAATAGATTCTTGAATTTTTAATTGATTTACTCTATTATCAAAATTTTTTAGAACTAAATAATTTTCTACTCCATATCTTGATGATATTGTTTCAGCCAATAAAGATTTAATAATTGTTTCTATTTCAAGTATATATTTCAAAAAAATTAGCCTTATATTTTTATCAAATTCATATAAAGCATAAATTTCATCAAAAGATACATCTTCTATATAAGTATCTTGAGATGTTTTAAATATATCTTTATAACTATTCACTATAGAATAATAAGAATATTTTTTTATTTTATCCAAAGCTTTATTTTTATCTAGCACATTAACACCTTTAGATATCATATATTCTAACAAATCGTTTGGACTTTTATACTGTTTCATTAAATCACATCCTAAAAAAAACGACTTAGGGCTTCAAAAGTTTCCTAAGTACCAACCAATATAAACTATATCACATTTGCTATACATCGTCAATAGTTTTAATAAAATATTATTACTATATCTTCTTTGCAAAAGTAATAATCTTTTCATCTTCTCTATCAGGAAATAATTCTAAAATGGAAACAACTTCTTCAGTATCATAATAATTTCTTTTCTCTAAGATATTTAATATTGTTAATAAATAATTATCTGCTTTCCTATTAACACTATAATAATCACTAAACTCTTTCTTTATGTAACTTATAGAATGAAGAATATAAGGATTCCCTAAAAGATAGTGATAGTTAGTCTCTCTTAATAGTAAATCATCTAATTCTAATAGTTCTAAATAATCTTCATAAGTAAAGATAAAGTCTCTTTTCAAATATTCACTTTCTATATATGCCCTTGCTCTTTTCTCCATTTCCCTTGCATCTAATTCTTTTAACTTACTTAATCTATCTTTAGCATATCTATCATTATAGATAGTAGATACTTCTAATGCAGTATCTAAAAAGTCTTCGTTGACAAGGAAAAAACTAGGTTCACTAACAAGTAGAGCATGTATTCCTTTCATAGTAGAATTATAATCATTTGTTTTTAGAACATCTAATCTCTCATCATCAGTCATATCGGCTTTTATATTTAAAGCATAGCGTCTATTTTCTATAGATAAATCTCTTAACTGCATACTTCCTCACTAACAAATAACTTTTTATATAACTCTTTATAATTAGAAACATAAATAAACTCTAGCTTTTCTCTTATCTCTTTAGGTACATCTTTAACATCGGCTTTATTTTTTAAAGGCAAGTAAATAGTCTTTACTCCTTCTCTATAGGCTCCTAATACTTTTTCTTTAACTCCTCCTATTTCTATAATATCTCCTTGAAGAGTTATTTCTCCTGTCATAGCGATATGTGTAGATATTTTAATGTTTGTAAAAGCACTAATTAAAGCGGTTGTAAGAGTGATACCAGCACTTGGTCCTTCTTTAGGTATAGCACCTTCAGGAACATGAATATGAATATCATCATCAAAGATACTTTTAGGTAAATTAAACTTCTTAGCATTGGCTTTTATATAACTTAAAGCAATCTTAGCAGACTCTTGCATAACATCACCTAAGGAACCTGTTAAAACTAAGTTAGAACTTCCTTTATAATGATTTACTTCTATAGGTAAGATATCTCCACCATAAGGGGTATAAGCAAGACCATTAACAACTCCTTTTAATTTAGTCTCTTTATTTTCTCTATTAGTATATATTTTCCTATCTAAGTACTTCTCTAAGTCTTTACTAGTAACTTCATAAAAGACAGGCTCATTAAGAGTCAATACTTGCTTAACTATCTTTCTAAGTATCTTAGATATTAGTCTTTCTAAATTCCTAACTCCTGCTTCTTTAGTATAGTAATTAATAATATCAAGTATAGCTTTATCACTAAAATTAACTTGTAAAGAGGTAAGTCCATGTTCATCTAAAGCTTTAGGTATTAAATAGTTTTTAGCGATAGATAACTTTTCATACTCAGTATAAGAGTCTAAATAAATAATCTCTAATCTATCTCTAAGCTCAGGTGGTATTTGATCTTCATAGTTAGCAGTAGCGATAAATAAAACACTTGATAAGTCATACTCTTCTTCTAGATAATGATCATAAAAAGTACTATTTTGTTCTTTATCTAAGACTTCTAAAAGGCTACTAGCAGGATCTCCTCTAAAATTCTTAGTCATCTTATCTATCTCATCTATTATAAAGACAGGGTTAGAACTACCACACTTTCTTATCCCACTAATTATTCTACCAGGTAGAGCCCCTACATAAGTCCTTCTATGTCCAACTATCTCTGCTTCATCATTAACTCCCCCAACAGAAACACTAACAAGACGTCTATTAAGAGCTTTTGCAATAGTTTTAGCAAGAGAAGTCTTACCTACACCAGGTGGGCCTATTAAACAAAGAATAGGACTCTTTTCTTTAGGAGAATTCTGTTTAACAGCAATGTACTCAACAATTCTCTCCTTTACTTTAGTAAGACCATAATGACTATTATTTAAAGTATTTTCTATTTCTTTAATATCTGTAACATCTTTTGTTTTATAGTCCCAAGGAAGACTCAACATTAAATCAAGATATTCTCTTAATATAGAAGCTTCAGGAACATTTTCATTTATAGACTTATAATGTTCTATCTCTTCTTTAATCTTATTTCTTACTTTATTAGAACACTTAAGTTTCTTTAACTTCTTATTATAATTATCTATAACCATATTCTTACTACTAACAGTACCAAGTTCATTAGATATTATTTTTAACTTCTCAGATAAGTAGTATTTTCTTTGATCTTCATCTATTCTTTTATGAACTTTCGCTTCTATTTCTTTTTCAAGTTTAGCAAGGTTTATCTCTTCTTTTAACTGACTAACTAAATTAATCGCTCTTTTAATAGGATCTAACTCATACAAATAACTTTTCTTAGTATCAGGAGAAAGATTAAGAAAAGATACTATAAAGTCTGTTAATTTATCTAAGCTTTTAATTGATGATATCTCACCTAACATTGCATTACTAACACTAGATATTTCTCTAACATATCTCTCATAATTACGATATAACATATTTAAGTATTTATCTTCTTCTAAAGAATTATTAGTAGTATTTTCTATTTCTTTATAATTAGCATAATAAACACCATTTTCTTCTTCATAAGAAGTTATCTCTATTCTTTTTAAGCCTATAAAGATGTAACGCATTTTTGAGTTTGGAATATTAAGTTTTAAAGTTAGGGTTGCTAAAAGTCCTATTTTAGGAAATTCTGTAACATCATCAGTACTAATATTATCGATAGAGTGAATTATAATTAATTCTTTATTATCAGTCTTATCTACTGCATCAATAATTCCTTGTTCAAAAAAATCTACAGTCTCTCCACGATACTCCATTCCTGGAAAAAGTATTGCATTA
>DVHC01000054.1 GCA_018712385.1 Candidatus Onthousia excrementipullorum
AAATAACCGCGAGAGAGGCAATGAAATTATTAAATTTAAAACCTAATACATTTTATAATATGGTAAGGTTGGATGAAAATATTAAGAAAAATAATTGAAATAATATACAATTAAAAACAAATGTAGTATAATGTTAATAGATAATAAGAGTATATTTCATTTTAATGATGGAATATGCTCTTTTTTGAGGAGGTAGTAAATATATGAAGAGTAAAAAAATGTTGTTAAAAAAAAGTTGTCTTTATTCATATGCGTTTATTACTGGAATAAGCACCATAACAGGTATATTAGGTTATACAGTTAAGGATATTTTTAAAGATGCAGTATGGTGGAAATGTAGTTTGATATTAATCTGTTTGTTTCTTATAATTTCATTTATTATTTTTGGTTTATTAGTTTTTTTAAATCGAAAAGGTTTTTCGACAATTATTAACGGTAAAGATGTTTGTGTCAAAAATGGAAATATATTTAATATAGATGGCCTAAAAGTAATACCTTTTAATGAGCGATTTGATACAAAGGTAGATGATATCGTTATTTCACATGATTCATTAAATGGGCAAATGATTGATAAAAATGCTGATAAATTAAAAGAGTTAAATAAAATAATAAGAGATGCAAAGAATGACAGTTCAAGTTTAGTTCCAGTAAAAAAAGGAGAATATTTGGTTTATCCTTTAGGAAGAATTATTAAATTTAACGATTATTTGATGTTATCAATGTCTCATTTCGATGAACAGAATAGAGCATATATTAATATACACGAATATGAAATTATGTTATCCAATATGTGGGATGAAATCAGAAGAGTTTATGCTGGTAAAAAAATTGTAATGCCATTAATAGGGAGTGGTATTACAACTATAACTGGCTCTAAAGAAAAAGATAATACGGTATTATTAAAATGTATGTTATGTACATTAAGAAGAAGTAAATTTCAACCTAAAAATGGTATAGTAATAGTTTTGACACAGGATACAATTGATAAGATAGATTTAGTAAAAATAAAGGAGGAATTTAAAAATGGCATATAGAACAAGGACATATATTGCAGGCGACTGGACAAATGATAAAAATGCAATAGATCAATTATATAAGTGGAATAATAGTGATTATTGGGGATTAGATTTTGTTGATGTTCATCAATTTCATCAATCTAATGATGGTAGTTTAAATTGTTCAATAAAAGATTCGTTAAGGGATAGAATGGATTCTTGTAAAACTTTTGTATTAGTAGTGGGAGATAAAACAAATATAACTACAGCAGGAGCATGTAGTAATTGTAGTTCTTATGTTTATGGATATTGTAGAAGAAATAATACTACTAGCGATAAAAGTTATATACAATTTGAATGTGATAAAGCAGCTAGGGATGGTTTAAAAATAGTTGTATTGTATAATTCGACTGTAGTATCTAAATCAAAATGTCCTGAAAGTGTAAGAAATATTGGGACACATATTCCAATGATGGTTTATGTAAATGGACAATTACAATGGAATTATTTATCAATTAAAAATGCAATTAACAATTAAAAAACACTATAACTTTTAGGTGGTAATTAGGTGGCAAAATATTAAAAATTAGTCAAACGGCTAATTTTTTAATTTGTTAGAATCCCTTATAAAATAAGCATTTCTAATCTTAATTAATTACTTCTAAACACTGGATTAGGATTCCCCCTGAAGACGGACTTATGTCCGTCGCTTTTTTTGTGTTTAATTAAATTAGCAATATATTTTAACAATAGTATTGATTATTTGACTGGACTTATTGATGAAAAAAGTTTTATAGAAGTCCAGCAATATTAGATAAATAAAATTATTATACTAAAAATTAAGTAATAGATAGTAATCTACTATTATAATTTTGTATTTAATGATATAATTATCTAAACAGGCGATACATAGTAATATATTGTTTAGATAAATAGAAGTAAAAGAAAGATATATAAAGAACAAAAGGATATTTATGAGTTAATTTTGTTAGTAAGAAAAACAGTGTGTTTGTTTCATTACTTTGAAAGAAAATCTAAAGGTAATATAATTACAGTAAACTAAAGGTGGTATATGAATGAAGAAAAAAGTAAAAATAATTATTGTTATATCTGTATTAGTTGTAGTGATATTAATTATTGGTGGAATATATCTTAATTCTAAAAGGTTAGTTTTAGAATATGAGCATAATATAGAGGTTGATGTTAATGAAAAACTATATAATCTTGATGCCATAAAAAATATAAAAAACGGTAAAATTATAACGAAAAAAGAATTAGTTAATACAACTAAGCTTGGTAAAGTAAAAGTTACTTTTCAAGTGGAGAATTTTTTCAAAAAAAGAGTTAAATATAAATATATAGTTAATGTTGTAGATAAAGAAGCTCCTAAAATCACATTTAAAAATGAGCTTGAGAGTGAAATTGGAGAAGAGATTGATTTATTAAAAGATGTTACAGTTGAAGATAATTCTAAAGAAAAAATAACTCCACAAGTAGAAGGTGAATATGATATTAATAAATCTGGTGATTATAAATTATATTATATAGCAGAAGATACTAGCGGTAATAAAGCAAAAGAAGAATTTATTTTGCATATTAAGGAAAAAAATGTTGAAAAACAAATAACTTCAAACGACAACCAAGGCACAACTTCTTTTACAACTTCTAAAGGATTTAAAGGAGTAACTAAAAATGGAGTTACTTATATTGAGGGTTATCTTGTTGTTAATAAGACATACACGTTACCATCAAGTTATGGAAATGGTTTAACAAATGCTACAACAGAGGCTTTCAATAAAATGCAAGCAGCAGCTAAGGTAGATGGTTTAAATATATACATATCGAGTGGTTTTAGATCATATAGTTATCAAAAAACTTTATATAATAATTATGTAAATAGAGACGGTGTTGCTGCTGCTGACACATATTCAGCTAGAGCGGGTCATTCAGAACATCAATCTGGATTAGCTTTTGATGTAAATACTATTAATGATTCTTTTGCTAATACTGAAGAAGGAAAATGGTTAAATGATAATTGTTATAAATATGGTTTTATTCTAAGATATCCAAATGGGAAAGGTAAAGAAACTGGATATCAATATGAACCTTGGCATTTTAGATATGTTGGTGTTGAATTGGCAGAAAAATTATATAATAATGGTAATTGGATTACTGTTGAAGATTACTTTGGAATTACAAGTAGATATTAAAGTTTAGTAAAAAAAGGGAAAAATGAAAATAAAAAAGAGATATTAATATATGATTATTTTGATGATAACTTTGCTAAGACAATAAAAATGTTTTTAAAAAGAAAGAATACCTATGAAAAATTAGGTTATGAAATGGTTGGTGTGTAATATTAATAGTAACTACTTTTTGTTTTAAATATATTTAATAAATGATATAATTGTAGTGGTATTTGTACTGTGAGTTATAGACGATTTAGAGATAGCATAATGTATATAAATGCTACAATAAATTTTAATTTGTTAGAAAGATAGTATTTTGTGAGGAGGAACTCTGATGGGAAAAGTAATAGTAATAACAGGTGGAAGTGATGGTTTAGGAAGAACATTAACTGAATCGCTTTCTCAAGAAAATGATGTAATAATTTTAGCAACTAATGAACAAAAATTAATTGAGGTTGCTAATAGTAATAACTGTAATTATGAAGTTTGTGATGTGAGTAATTATAAATTAGTAGAAAAAAGTATTAAGAAAATTATAGATAATTTTGGAAGAATAGATGTATTAATTAATAATGCTGGACTTTGGATTCAAGAAGAATTAGAATTAAATGATAGTGATAGAATCAATTCAGTTGTTGATGTTAATTTACTTGGGGTTATTAATTGTTCTAAAGCAGTGATTCCAATTATGAAGAATAATAAAGAAGGATTAATAATTAATATTAATTCACAGGCAGGAATAAATCATAAAGCTGAAAGAGTTGTGTATAATGCTACAAAGTGGGGAGTAACTGGCTTCTCAAAGTCGTTACAGGATGAAGTTGCAAAATATGGGATAAGAGTGACTAATGTTATGCCAGGTATGATGAAAACAAATATGTTTAAGAAAATGAATATTCAAAAAAATATGGATAATGGTCTTGATACAAAAGAAGTTGCTAGACTAATTGAGTTTATAATTGATACACCTTCTGATGTAATGATACCAGAAGTGGGAATAAAAAATATTAATAATTAATCTTAAAAACATAATTGTTAAGTTATGTTAGTTATATATATTAATTCTAATAGTAGTAATAAAAAAGTAGGTGAAGCCAGCCTCAAATGGCAATTAAAAAAGTGAGTGAAGCCAGCTCTATAAATGGTAGCTAAAAAAGTGAGTGAAGTCAGCTCTATAAATGACAGTTAAAAAAGTAAGATTAGAAAGTAAACTCTAATCTTTTAATTTTACCTTAATTTAAATTACAAGAGTTTGTAAATATAATTGTTAAATAAAAATATTTCGTGATAAAATAGAAGAAATGGAAAGGCTTTTTATGAAAGTACAATAAAAAAATTAATATTGCCTAATAAAGATATTAAAACAGTAATTCGGAGGTGAGAAAATTGAGAATAATTGCTAAATAAGTTAGGCATAAACTTTGATTATGCCAGAAAGGAAGGCATAATGTTAGAAATAAGAAACTTAACTATATTAGTAAATGGTAGATATATAATTAAAGACTTATCTTTAACTTTAAATAAAGGAGATAAGTTAGCAATTATTGGTGAAGAAGGTAATGGTAAATCTACGTTACTTAAAACTATTCTTTCTATGTGTGATTATGGAGAGACAGAAGGGACTATTAATTTAAAAGGGAATAGAATTGGATATTTAGAACAAGTAATTAGTGAAGATAATTTAAATAAGAAAGTATATGATTATCTATTTAGTAGTGAAGAAGACTATTATAATAAAATAAGTGAACTTTATAAGTATTTAGAACTATTTAATTTAGAAGATGAAATATTAGAACAAAGAATAATGTCTTTATCAGGTGGAGAGAAAGTAAAAGTAAATATATTAAAATTATTACTAGAAAAATTTGATATTTTATTTTTAGATGAGCCTACTAATGATTTAGATATAGAAACTTTAGAGTGGTTAGAGAAATTTATTAATAGTACCTCAAAACCTATTGTTTATGTTTCTCATGATGAGAGTCTACTCTCTAATACTGCTAATATGATATTACATTTAGAGCAGATAAAAGGGAAAACAGATTGTAGATATACTCTTTTAAAGATTGATTATGATACTTATGTTTCTAAAAGACTTAGGATGATAGATAAACAAAGACAAATAGCAAAAAATGAGAAAAGAAATTTTATTAAGAAACAAGAAAAATTAAGACAAGTTATGCAAAAAGTAGAGTATCAACAAAATACTATTTCAAGAAGTGATCCTCATGGGGCAAGATTATTAAAAAAGAAGATGCATTCTTTAAAATCACAAGAGAGAAAGTTAGATGATACTACTCTTACGGAATTACCTGATGTAGAAGAAGGTATTAATTTCTTTTTTGAAGATGTGCAAGTTCCAAAGACAAAAGTAGTTCTTAATTTAGATTTAAAAGAGTTGAAGATTGATAATAAAGTTTTATCTAAAAATATTAAATTGGAAGTAGTAGGTAATATTCATTTATGTATTGTAGGTAAAAATGGAGTAGGTAAATCTACTTTAATAAAAATTATTTATGAACAGCTAAAGTCAAGAGAAGATATTAAAGTAGGTTATATGCCCCAAAACTATGATGATGTATTAAATAATTATGAATATGTTTTAGATTTTATCGCTCCAAGTAATTATAAAGATGATATAACTAGAGCGAGGATGTACTTAGGAAATATGAAATTTACAAGAGAAGAAATGACAGGAAAGATAAAAGATTTAAGTAATGGAACAAAAGCTAAGTTGTTTTTAATGAAATTAGTTCTTGATAAGTGTAATGTTTTGGTATTAGATGAACCTACTAGAAATGTAAGTCCTTTATCTAATCCTGTTATTAGAAAGGTTTTGAGAGAGTTTAGTGGTACAATAATAAGTGTTTCACACGATAGGAAATATATAGAAGAAGTAGTTGATAGTTTATATTTATTAACTATAGATGGTTTAAAAAAGATAGATTATGTAAAGGAGTGATTCAAGTGATTTATACTACTCATTATAAATCTCCAATAGGAGATATCTTACTAGCTTCCCAAAACAATAAACTAATAGGTTTATGGATAGAAGGACAGAAATATTATTTTTCTTGCTTAAAAGATGAAATTAAAGAGGAAGATACAGAAATATTAATTAAGACTAAAAAGTGGCTAGATAGATATTTTAAGGGAGAAAATCCTAGTATAAATGAACTTGATTTAAATCCTTTAGGTAGTGATTTTAGAAAAAGTGTTTGGAAAATACTTTGTGAAATACCTTATGGAGAAGTTATTACATATAAAGATATTGCAGATACTATCGCTAAACAAAAAAATCTTAAAAAGATGTCTAGTCAAGCGATAGGAGGTGCAGTTAGTCATAATCCTATTTCCATAATTATACCGTGTCATAGAGTAGTAGGATCAAATGGTAGTTTAACTGGTTATGCAGGTGGTATTGATAAGAAAGTCTATTTATTAAAACACGAAAAAGTTAATATGGAAAAATTATTTATTCCAAAGAAAGGAACGGCATTATGAAAAGATGTAAGTGGTGTAATTTAAATAATCCAATATATATTAAATATCACGATGAAGAGTGGGGAGTACCTAATTTTGATGATAAATATTTGTTTGAAATGTTAATATTAGAATCATTCCAAGCAGGATTATCTTGGGAATGTGTCTTAAATAAAAGAGAGAGTTTTAGGAAAGCTTATGATAATTTTCTTTTAGATAAAGTTTGTTCCTATGATGATAAGAAGATTAATGAATTACTAGATAATAAAGATATTATTAGAAATAAATTAAAAATAAAAGCTAGTATAAATAATGCTGATATTTTTAGAGATATAAAGAATGAGTATGGTAGTTTTTATAATTATTTAAAAGTATTTACTAAAGATAAAATAATTTATGAAACAGATAAGACTACTAACGATTTATCAGATGCTATATCGAAGGATTTAAAGAAAAGAGGTATGAAGTTTGTAGGAAGTACCATTATTTATTCTTATTTACAAGCGATAGGTATTATTAATTCTCACGATAAAGAATGTTCATTTTATAAGAAATACACAAATTAATATTTTGCATATACTATAAAGATTAATAATTTTAATAGGTAGTGATACTTATGGAAAGAATAGTTTTTAATGTTGGTCCTTATAGTTTTACAACATCTGCTTTTTTAATAGGTTTAATACTTTCACAAAAGTTGTCTTTAGAAGAGCAGGATAGTATTGGAAACTGGTTACAATTAGTTGGTCTTACTATGCAAACATATGCTTCTCAACAAATTACAATTGATGCTAGTAAAATTGATAATAAAGATAAAAGTAATGATAGCTCTGATATTGAGAAGTTAAAGAAAACTATCAAAGATATAGAAGAAGAATTAGATAAGATTTATTGTGATAAATAGTAATTTAAAAATACTATTTTTCTTTTAGGTAAAATGTTATACTTAAAGTAGGAGGGATAATTAATGAACGATGTTATTAAAAATATAGTAGAAAGAAGAAGTATAAAAAAATATAAAAGTGATATGGTTCCTACTGAATTAATTGATGAAGTATTAAAAGCGGGTACTTATGCACCATCTGGTATGAACAGACAATCTCCTATAATAATTGCTATTACTAATAAAGAGGTCAGAGATAAACTATCTAAATTAAATGCTAAGATTATGGGAGTAGATACTGATCCTTTTTATGGCGCTCCTGTTGTTATTGTCGTACTAGCAGATAAGACAGTTCCTACATATATTTATGATGGAAGTTTAGTTATGGAAAATATGATGCTAGCGGCAAGTTCTTTAGGACTTGGTAGTTGTTGGATACATCGAGCAAAAGAAGAATTTAAAACAGAAGAGGGAAAAGAAATATTAAAGTCTTTAGGAATTACTGGAGACTATGAAGGGATAGGTAATTGTATATTAGGTTATCCTGATATGGAAGCGAAAGAGAAACCAAGAAAAGAGAATTATATTTATAAGATAGATTAATATAATTACATTTTGAAAGTGAGATGAAGTTTATGAAAAAGATTGTTATTTCAGGAAGTAGTAAATTACAAGACAAAGTTAATTACTGGTTAAATCATTTTAAAAAACAAAATTATGAAATATTAGATTACCCAAGATTAATTGAACAAGATAAATATACAGAAGAATTACCTATAGTATATAAAAACTTTTATAATGCTTTAGAAAATACTGATGTGTTTTTTCTAATGAATGAAGAAAAAAATGGAATTAAAGGTTATATAGGTGCTAGTGCTATTGCAGAGTTAACTTATGTTGTAATTCTAAATTTAATTCATAATAAAAATATAGATATCTATATTTTAAATATGCCGTCTGAAGAGTTATCAGCATATGATGAAGTGAAATTTTGGTTAGATATAGGCTGGATAAAACTATATAAAGAAAAATAAATAATAGATTTTAATTCAGGGAGAAAGTTATGGTAGAAAAAATACAATATGAGGATGATAAATTAAAAATATGTGCACCAGACAGTTTAAAGTTTATTGTAGATGATATTGTCAATTATTTTAATAAACACTGTAAGAAAGTATTCAATTTTTATCATTTAAATAGTTATAGTAGATATCAAATTAATTTGTTTGATGATATAGAAAAGTTTAGAAATTTTGTTATAAATGATTTAAGAGGAGGGAAAAATACATTACCTGATTATGCAGTTGGCACTTATGATAAAGGTATGTGTAATCAATTTGTTGAATTAAGAAAAGATAAAAATGGTGTATATGCTCTAAAAGATAATAAAAATGAATATATTTCTGATAAAGTTTATAGAAGAAGAATATCTACTCCGATTCACGAACTTATTCATATTATCTATCTTAATAATTGTGCCCATGGAAATTCTAAATTAAGAGCTGTTTGGTTTGATGAAGGACTGGCTCAAAATTTATCAGGAGAATATGATTATTTAGAACAAGACTTTAATGAATTTGTTAAGTTTTATAATAAAGTAAAAAAGGAAACAAAATATATTCCAGAATTAAAAGGAATAAAACACGGAAATGATTTTAGAAATGATAATTATAATCTATATAAATTATCTTATCTTGCTGTAAGATATCTTTTTCAAACTATGACACAAGATGAAATATATAATATTGCTATGGACTATAATAAAACAAATGAAATAGGTAAGAGTATAATGACTGATATGTTTAAATATTTTGATAATTATATAAATAATGATGTTGGTAATAATTAATATTAATTTGAAAGTAGGATTATGATGGATAAATACTTAGAAATAAAAAAGTTATTTGAACAGAATGAAGATAAAGAAAATGCTATTGCAATGGCAAAATATATGCAAAACTTATTTGAGTTTTATGGTATTCCTACTCCTAAAAGAAAAGTATTATATAAAGATTTTCTTAAAGAGGAAAAGAAAGGTAAAGAAGTTGACTGGGGTTTTCTTGATAAATGTTACGGAGATTCCCATAGAGAATTTCAATATTTAGTATCTGATTATTTAATTGCAATGAATAACTTTTTAACTTATGATGATATTCCTAAAATAGAAAAATATATAAAAACAAAACAGTGGTGGGATACAATTGATTTTTTAGATAGAGTTATTGGAGAGATAGGTTTAAGAGATAATAGAGTAGATGATTTAATGCTAGAGTGGTCTTGTGATAATGACTTTTGGGTAAGAAGAATAGCGATAGATCATCAATTATGTAGAAAAGATAAAACTAATACTGTACTATTAGAAAAAATATTAGTTAATAATTTTGGTAGTGATGAATTCTTTATTAATAAAGCGATAGGTTGGGCTTTAAGAGATTATTCTAAAACTAATCCTGAATGGGTAAGAGAGTTTATAAATAAATATAAAGATAAAATGAGTAGTTTAAGTGTGAGGGAAGCAAGTAAATATATTTAATAAATAGTAAATTTTTAAGGAGAAGAAAAATATAGTTATAAATGTATATAAACTAAATAATTATTAAATAGTAGTTTGAGAGGTGGCTAAAATATGGATAGAAAACTATTAAAGATAAGAAAAGTAAAACCAGAAGATGCTAAGAATTGGTTTATTTTAGTAAACAAAGTATGGAGAGATGCATATAATCATATATTTCCAAAAGAAGTATTCATAGAAAAAGATAACCGAGTAGATGAGAAAGTAAAAACATTTACCGATAATATAAAAAATGATAACAAAAATATAGCATATGTTGCTGAATATAATAATGAAATAATAGGAATAATGCGTGGAAGTATTAATTCATCATATGAACATTTTAATTCTGATTATGCTGATTTAATTGCACTCTATGTTGATCCAAAATTTCAAGGTTGTGGAATTGGGAGCTCATTTAAAAATATATTTGAACAATGGGCAATGGAAAATGGTGCCTCAAAATATGTAATTGGAGTTTTAAAAGATAATATAAAAGCTAGAAAAGTATATGAATCATGGGGTGGTAAATTATCAAAATATGAAAAAGATTTCGTTAAATTTGGCGTAGGATATCCAGAAGTATTCTATACATATAATTTAGAGAATATACTAAATAAACATAGATAATTTTTTAAAATTAAGAGAATTATAAATTACAAGGTGATTATTATGAGTAAATATATTCAAGCAATAGGAATATGGTTTTTAATTATTCCATTAGCAATTATAAATGGTGGGCTAAGAGAAAATATATTGGTTAAATTAGGATATATTGCACTGCCATTAAGTGGAATTATTTTAAGTATATGTATATTTGTAGTAGCATACTTACTAATACCAAAAATCAAAAATTGTAAACAAACAGATTATTTTATCTTTGGAATAATTTGGTTTATTTTAACGAATCTATTTGATTTATTTATGTATATTAGTGAAGGTGGAGGAATCAAAGATTTATTAGGTTCATATAACTTTTTAATGGGTAATCTATGGATTTTAGTTGTCATTACTACATTTATATCTCCAATAGTAGTATCAAAAATAAAAAAGAAGAAAGGTGGACTAGAAAGTGTATAAAACAGTTGTTATAGAATATTCTCCAAAAGCCGATGAAATGGCACAAAAAATAGAGGAAAAAGCTAATGAAATGTTACAAGTTGGTTATGAACTGGTTACTATGTCAATTACAGGAACAGCAAAAGCAATTTTAGTGTTTAAAAAGATAAAAAAGAATAATAAATAATTATAAGTAGCAATGGTAAAGAGAGGTTAAAATTATGGAATATATATTTATGTTAATTTTTGGTATATGCATTATAGTTTTAGGAGTATTAAACTATAAAGGTAATATTTCTTCTATTCATTGGTATAATAGGACAAGAATTACAAAAGAAAATTCTAAGAAATATGGAGAAACAGTGGGGCTTGGAACAATAATAATAGGAGTTAGTTTAACTATAACTGCTATTTTACAAATGATTTTTGATATTGAAAGTTTATGGTTTATTACTTTAGTAGGTGTTATCATTGGTCTAGTTTTTCTACTTTATGGACAATTTAAATATAATAAAGGAATTTTCTAATTTTGATATAGATTCCTTTATTTTTAGTAAATATGTCTAGTTTGTTAAGAAAACTAGCAAAAATGTAAAGTATTGTTGATAGAAAAAGATAGTTTAAGGTAGTACATTTAATTTGGAGGTTGATAAAATGAATTTAGGAAATAATTTATTTGAAGCAAGAAAGAAGGCAGGCTTATCACAAGAAAGTGTTGCAGAAAAATTAGGTGTTAGTAGGCAAACTATTTCAAAATGGGAAACAAATGAGACTATTCCAGATATTTATCAGGCAAAAAAACTTTCAAAATTATATAATTTATCTTTAGATGAGTTAATAGAGTTTGATGTAGATTTAAAAGAAATAGAAGAAATTATTAAAAATACTAATGAAGAGAAAGAATCAAAAATTAATTGGACCAGTGCTTGGGGTAAGAAATATCCAGTATTAGTAACATATCAAAAAGAGGTAGATATATCTAAATATGCTAAAGGAATTAGAATGATGCTTGATAGTTTATCTAGTGAGTATGGTTATAATGAACAAGATAGTATGTTAGTTTTAAAAGATATTCTTTATCATGAGTGGAAAGATAAAAAATAGTATTAGTTATTATAATGTTAAGAAAATTAGCATAACTTCCATTATATATTGCTAGATTAAAAAGTCTTAAGATTATATACTTTTAACTGAGGTGAGAAAATATGGATATAGGAGATAAAATATTTGAGTTAAGAAAGAAAAATAATCTTTCTCAAGAAGCATTAGCAGAAAAAATAGGAGTTACTAGACAGACAATATCTAAATGGGAGTTAGGTGAGACATCTCCTGATATTAAACAAGCGAAAGAATTATCTAAAGTATTTAATGTTAGTCTAGATGAATTAACTGATAATGATATTAAAAATGTTTTAGAAGCTAAAGTTAGTAATACTGAAAAGTTAGCAGGTATTATAATTAAAATTTTAAAAGTAATAGGGATCTTATCAATAATATATGGAATATTATTTGTCATTGCTATAATTTTATTTACTGCTTTTCCTAATGAGCAGAGGACAACGACAGAGATAATATCTGCTGATTTAAATTGTTCTATTGGAGATAATAATTATTTGATTACAATTGGAGAAGATAATTATTTTGAATGTATGGAGTGTAATAAAGATATGAGAATATATTTAAAAGATATTACAGATTATGCTAATATAGAACATAGTGTAGAAAATATAGAAAAGTATTTTGAAGATAATGGAGGCAGTTGTGAGTAAATATGAAAGTAATAACAATATGTGGTAGTTATAGATTTAAAAAAGAGATGATAGATATAGCGGAGAAATTAACTTTAGAAGGTAATTGTGTCTTGATGCCTAATGAATTATCAAGAGCTAGTAAAGATGATTATAGCAAAGAAGAAGCTTTAATAATCGATAAAATGCATAAAGAAAAAATAAAGTTAAGTGATGCTATATTAGTTGTTAATGTAGATGGTTATATTGGTAATAGCACTAAAAGTGAAATAGAGTATGCTAAATCTTTAAATAAAGAAATTATTTATTATGTTTAAGATATAGTTTTATTTAAATTACAAGTTCCAGAAGATAATAAAACGTAAGAGTTTTGGAACAATATTTCCATAACTTGACTTTGTATATTTTTTAATGTATACTCATAGTAGAGGTGAAAGCTATGATAGAAAGGACACAATATCTTGAAGAATTAAAAAGATGGAAAGATAAAGATTTAATAAAAGTTATTACTGGTATAAGAAGATGTGGTAAATCTACTTTATTTCAATTATTTATAGATTATTTAAAGAGTACTGGTATTAGTGATGAACAAATAATATCTATAAATTTAGAAGATGCTGATTATAATTTTGAAGACTATAAACAACTATATGATTATATAAAAGAGAAAATGGATTCTAAAAAGCAATATTATGTCTTTTTGGATGAAGTTCAAAATGTACCTATGTTTCAAAAAGCTGTTGATAGTTTATATATAAAGAAAAATGTAGATGTATATATTACTGGTTCTAATGCTTATTTATTATCAGGGGAACTTGCGACTTTATTATCAGGTAGATATATAGAAATTAAAATGTTACCATTATCATTTAAAGAGTATGTATCTGCTTTTGATGATAATAATTATCAACAATTATTTTTAAATTATATGAAAAATGGTGGTATGCCAGGAAATATTAGTATTTTAAAATCTAATCCTAATGATTTAGATAAATATTTAGATGGAATTTTTTCTACTATCGTTTATAAAGATATTATGGCTAGAAATAATATTAATGATAAAATGCTTTTAGAAAGTGTTTTAAAATTTATTTTTGATAGTATTGGCAGTCCTATATCAACTAAAAAAATAAGTGATACTTTAACTAGTAAAGGGATGAGTACTAGTAATCATACTGTTGAAAAGTATATAACTGCTTTTGTAGAGAGCTTTTTAATATATAAAGTTGAAAGGTTTGATGTTAAAGGTAAAAACTTACTAGCTAGAGATTATAAATATTATGTAGTAGATCAAGGATTAAGAAGCTATTTACTAGGAAAGAAAGCAGATAGTGATATGGGACATATTCTTGAAAATATAGTATATCTTGAATTGTTAAGAAGAGGTTATAGAGTATATGTTGGTAAAGTTGATGATTTAGAAGTTGATTTTGTCGCTGAATCTCGTGATGGTTTAAAATATTTTCAAGTAGCTTTAACAGTTCGGGATGAGAAAGTATTACAAAGAGAACTACGATCATTACAAAAGACTGGTGATCATTATCCTAAATATTTATTAACTTTGGATATGGATTTAGAGTCAGATTATGATGGAATAACTAAAATAAATGTAGTAGATTGGCTTTTACAAGATAATAAATAATGGTGAAAATAATAACAACATATGGTAGTTTCAAATTTTAAAAAGAAATTATGTATTATACAGATTTGAAGGAGGAATAAAGATGAGTTTAACAATAAATATATATTATACAGGTAAAAATGGTAGTGCTAGAGCTTTTGCAAAAGAAATGGTAGAAAATGGTCTTGTAGAAAGAGTAAGAAATGAAGAGGGTAATTTAAAATACGAATATTTCTTTCCTATGGATGATGAAGAGACTGTTCTATTAATAGATAGATGGGAAAATGAAGAAGCTTTAGATAAACACCATAAAACAGAAATGATGGAAGAAATTGCTAAACTAAGAGATAAGTATAATCTTCATATGAGAGTTGAACAATTTGTTTTTAAAAAATAATTTAAGAAAGGTCTAGGTTTTACTTAGAACTTTTTTGTTATATAATAATTTTATTAGGAGGAGTAGTTGTGTTAGAAGATGAAGTCTTTAAAAAGAGAAAATTAGATAAAAATAAATTAATTATTTATGGCTTTGTTAAAGAGAATAATACTTATAAGTATTCTAAATTAATTATGGATAATAGTTTTAGAGTCGATATTACTATTGATAGTAAGGGTAAAGTTATAGGTAAAGTTTATGACCTTGATGGAGATTATGAATATACTAACTTTCGACTTGAAAATGTTAAAGGAGACTTTGTTAATAGAGTAAAAGAGGAATTCCTTAAAGTGTTAGAAGATATCGCTGATAATTGTTTTACTAAAGAATATTTTATTTATCAACAGTCTAATGAAATTAGTAATCTAATTAAAGAAAAATATAATGTTTTACCTGAATTCTTGTGGGAAGATAGTCCTAATTTTGGTGTTTTTAGAAATAAAAATAGTAATAAATGGTTCGGTCTTATTATGAATATTGATAAAAGTAAGCTTAATTCTAAAGAAAATGGAGAAGTTGAAGTTATAAATGTAAAATTAGATGATTTAGTAGATACTTATTTGAAAAAAGATGGTATTTATCCTGCATATCATATGAGCAAGAAAAGTTGGGTTAGTGTTATTTTAGATGGTACTTTATCTAATGAAGAGGTTATGAGTCTTATAGATATTAGTTATGAGTTATCTAATCGAAAAAAGGAATGGCTTATTCCTGCTAATCCTAAATATTATGACATTGCTAATGCTTTTAATGATACTGATACTATTATTTGGAAACAGTCTAGTAATATTTTAGTAGGAGATACCATCTATTTATATATAGCAGAACCTTATTCGTGTATTATGTTTAAATGTAGTGTAACCCGAGTTAATATACCTTATCCATATGCTGATAAGAACGTATCAATGAAAAAAGTTATGAAAATAAAATTACTAAAAAGATATAATGATGATGAATTTACTTTTAAGAAGTTAAATGATTATGGTGTTAGAGCTATAAGAGGGCCAAGAAGTGTTCCTAGTAAATTAAGTGAAGAGCTAAATAAGAGTTAGTGTGCTATAATAGTTATAAATATGAAAGGCAAATATTATGAAGAAAAAGATAGTGATTTTAATTATATTTATTGTAATTGTTATTATAATATTAAGTATTTATATATTTAATAATACTAAAGAAAAAGAAAGATATAAAGAGATAAAAGAAGCATTTGAAAAAGCTGTAATATGGGAATTGGATGCTACTGGTAACAGTAAAAAGCACTGCGAAGAGAATATTACTAAAGAAATTACTATAACAGCTGATAACTTAATTTCTAATGGATACTTAAAAAAAGAAGATATGTTAGATATAGATGGAAAATCTTATTGTGATGGGTATGCTAAAACATTTGCAGCGGATGATTGTGGTATAGATTATAAAATTTATATAAAATGTAATGGTTATAAAACAAACGGATATAAAGATTATAAGTGAAATGATATAATATAAGGAAAATTATAGAAACTATTAGAAAGATAAATTTTAAAAGATTAATTTAAGGTGAATTCCAATAGTAAATGCAACTGATTTTCGTTGATATATAAGTGCGAAACTAAATGCAATTAAAAAAGTCAAATTTCTCATGTAACAAAAAAGATGGAAAAGATGCAATTCTGAAAGTAAATGCAAA
>DVHC01000055.1 GCA_018712385.1 Candidatus Onthousia excrementipullorum
AGTATTTTTATCTCATTTCCATGGCGTTTCAACAAACCATCTTCAAGGATATTTAGACTGGTATATGTTTGACAAATATTTAAATTATACAACTGAGATATTAGAACAAGTTGAAGTGATTGAAAAGAATACTATTAATAAGACATCTAATATTACATATTCTAATGTATATAATAACTATAGTGGATTAGACTATAATGTAATATATAGCGATTATAATTATCACGCAAATTCTAGTACATAGCGACTAGAAATATAAAATTACCTAAACTAGGAAAAGTTAAAATAAGAGGTTTTAGAACTAAAGATAAAATAGAAGGAAAGATATTAAATGCAACTATAATAAAAGATGTAACAAATAAATATTATGTAAGTGTAGTTGTAGTAGAAGATTTGTTAGTAGAAAAAGTAATACCTACTAATATAGTAGGAATAGACTTAGGTATTAAGGATTTAGTTATAACAAGTGATGGTATTAAATATTGTAATGAGAAAGTATTAACAAAATATGAAAAGAGATTAAAAAGATTACAAAGAAAGTTATCTAGACAAGTTAAAGGTAGTAAGAATTATTTAAAGACAAAAGAAAAGATAGCAAGAATTTATTCTAAGATTAAAAATTATAGAAAACATTATTTAAACGAGATTGCTAATGAAATAGTAGATGAACATGATATTATAGTAACAGAGAGTCTATTAGTTAAAGATATGTTTAAAGATAAGAGAAAAGCATTTAATAAGAGTCTATCAGATGCATGTGTTAGTACATTACGTTCTTTAATAGAGTGGAAATGTAAGCTAAAAGGAAAGATTTATTATAAGATAAATACTTATTATTCAAGTAGTCAAATATGTAGTCATTGCGGATATAAAAATAGTAAGTTAAAAGATTTAAGTATAAGAGAATATGATTGTCCTAACTGTGGCTCACATAATGATAGAGATATAAATGCAAGTTTAAACATATTATTTGAAGGATTAAAGTTACACTATAATTTAGTTAGTTTATTATAGATAATGTTTTAGATAGAAAAATAACAATTTAATAGAAAAAATAAATTAGTACGGTAGCGACTATCGGAATTTAAGCCTATGGAGAATAGGGTTTACTCTATCTATGAAGTAGGAATCCTTGGAGGTAACGACAAGGTAAAAACAAACTTGTTTGTTTTATTTGTTCTTAACTGGAAATAATTACCAGAGAAAAAAAGGCCTTCTTCCGTATATAATATCAATAGATAGCATAATTTTGATGGTATAAAATGGGCTGATATTGGAATAATACTACTGAAAAGGAAGGAGAGCTTATGAAGACAACAGGTGTAGTTAGAAGAGTTGATGACTTGGGAAGAATTGTAATTCCTAAAGATATTAGAAAATCTCTTAGAATTAGAGATGGTGAGAGTTTAGAATTTTTTGTAGATAAAGAGACAATAAGCTTAAAGAAGTTTTCTACTAGTGATGTTTTAAGTGATATTGCACAGTCTTTACTTGATACTATTTATATGACTATTAGTAAGAATATCTTTGTTACAGATAGAGATAAGTTTGTAGCAGGTACTGGTAAGTATAAAAAAGAGTTTTGTGGATGTAATATTTCTACTAAATTAGAAGAGTGTTTATTTGAAACAGAGAGTCTAGTTAAAGGAACTTGTCAGATAGAAGAGATAGTAGATAGTAAAAATTCAGGTGAAGAGTATAAGTATATTATTAGCCCTATACTATCAGATGGTGAGATTATAGGACTTGCTTTAATGCTTAATGAAGATGGTAAGAGTTTTACTGAAGAAGATGAACATATAATACAAATTATTGCTAATTTCTTATCAAAATATCTTGAAGATTAATTTTTCTTGTGTTAGAATAGCGTTATTAAAAGTTGTGATGAAGAGTCTTATAACTTCTAGTTATAGAGAGTTCTTGGTAGGTGGAAAAGAAACGAATGATTTTATAAGATATGGCTTCTGAACTTTCATATTGATATGTAAGTATGAACGTGCTAAGCGTTAATTAGAATGAGATACAAGATTTATTGTAAAGAAAGGTGGTACCACGGGGTTAACTCGTCCTTTTGATATGATAAATCTTTTTATTTTGAAGGAGGAGATATTAATGGATAAATATTATATTACAACACCAATTTACTACCCTAGTGCTAACTTTCATATAGGACATTGTTATACAACAATAGTTGCAGATGCAATCGCTAGATATAAAAGAAGTAAAGGGTATGATGTTTATTTTCAAACTGGTACTGATGAACATGGTCTAAAAATAGAGACTAAAGCGAAGGAAGCAGGAGTTAGTCCTAAAGAATATGTTGATAAAGTAGTAGAGAATGCTAAAGATTTATGGAAAGCTTTAGATATTTCTTATGATTATTTTATTAGGACTACTGATGAAAATCATGTTAAAGCAGTTCAAAAAATATTTACTAAGTTATATGAACAAGGAGATATTTATAAAGGAACTTATAAAGGGCTTTACTGTGTTCCTTGTGAGTCATTTTGGACTAAGACACAACTTGTAGATGGCAAATGTCCAGATTGTGGTAGAGAGGTTAAAGAAGTAGAAGAAGAAGCTTACTTTTTAAAACTTTCTAAATATCAGGATAGATTAGTTAAATATTTAGATGAACATCCTGATTTTATAGAGCCAGAGTCTCGTAAAAATGAGATGATTAATAACTTTATTAAACCTGGACTTGAAGATTTATGTGTTTCTCGTACTAGTTTTAAGTGGGGCATTCCTGTTCCTTTTGATGATAAACATGTTGTTTATGTGTGGTTAGATGCTTTAACTAACTATATTACATCACTTGGATATATGAGTGATGATGATAGTAAACTTAAAAAGTATTGGCCTGCTGACTTACATTTAGTAGGTAAAGAGATTATTAGATTCCATACAATAGTGTGGCCAATTATTTTAATGGCTTTAGATTTACCACTTCCTAAGAAAGTTTATGGTCATGGTTGGCTTGTTATAAATGGTAGTAAAATATCTAAATCTTTGGGTAATTATAGGGACCCTAGAGAATATATTGAATATTTTGGTGTTGATGCAGTTAGATATTTTGTTTTAAGAGAAGTTCCTTTTGGAAGTGATGGTAACTTTTCAGTTGAAGCTTTAATAGATAGAACTAATGCTGACCTTGCTAATACTTTAGGTAATTTAGTACAACGAACTATAAGTATGGCTAATAAGTATTTTGATGGAGTTGTTACTAATAAAGAAGTTTATGAAGATATAGATGCTTCTCTTATAGAAAAAATAAATAACTTAGATGAAGAGGTTAGTAAAGATATAGATAGTCTTGAGATATCTAATGCTTTAAACAAGATATTTGAAGTATTAAGAGCTAGTAACAAGTATATAGATGAAACAACTCCATGGGTTCTTGCTAAAGATGAATCTTGTAAAGATAGATTAGAGACTGTTTTATATAATTTACTTGAGTCTATTAGAGTATGTGCTATTAATCTTTCTTTTGCTATACCTTCAACTTCTAAAGAAATACTAAGACAAATTAATAATGAAAGAGGGGAAAATCATTATTTAAAAGATAATAAATACGAAGTAAGAACTCCTAAAGTATTGTTCCAAAGGATAGATAAAGAGAAGTTCTTAAAAGAGCATGATTTGTAAAATTTTAGTGTAAACTGAAAAATAAATGGGATGATTTTGATAATTATCCTATTTTTTATGTTATAGTTGAAGGGTAGTGGCCGTAGTAACAAGTAGTATTTGAAGTCGTAAGAAAGGATAGAGTTATGACTAAAAAACGAAAGTTAGAAATTGAAGCAGTGGCATGTATAATTCTTTATGTAGTATTAGTTGTAATGGTTATTTTAGGGCATAATATATTAGATATCGGTTATTTAATTGTATTAACTTTTTATTTAATAAGATTGTTTTTATGTCGAAGAAGAAATAATAAATCTTGTAAATAGTAAAATACTGTTTAGAAGATTCTTTTTTTGATATAATGTTTTTTAGAAAGCGGTGATTTTATGTTTATAGATACACATTGTCATTTAAGTAAGGAAGATTATGATGATATAGATAAAGTTATTATGGAAGATAAAGAGGCAGATGTTGATAAAATGGTTGTATCTGGTTGTAGTAGAGAAGCAATAGATGAAGTAATGAGTTTTAAAGATAAATATGATATGGTTTATGTCACGATAGGATATCATCCAGAATATGCAGATAGTGTAAGAGAAGAAGATTTAGCTTATTTAAAAAGCTTATTAGGCGAGAAAAAGATAGTTGGGATTGGGGAAATAGGACTTGATTATCACTATACTAAAGATAATAAAGATAAACAGATATGGTTATTTGAAGAACAATTAAAGATAGCAGAGAATTTTAATTTACCTGTTGTAATACACTCTAGAGATGCGACACAGGATACTATTAATACTTTAAAAAAATATAAGGTAAAGGGTATAATTCACTGCTTTAGTGGAAGTTTAGAGACTGCTAAAATATATATTTCTATGGACTTTTTATTAGGTATAGGCGGAGTTGTTACTTTTAAAAACTCTAAACTTAAAGATGTTGTTAAAGAAATACCAATTAATTCTATTGTACTTGAGACTGATAGCCCTTATCTTACACCTGTACCATATCGAGGGAAAGTTAATTCTTCTAAGTACTTAGAGTATATTGCTAAGTTTATCGCTGAGGTTAAAAATATTAGTGTAGAAGAATTAGCAGAAATTACCAGTAAAAATGCCTCTACTTTATTTGACTTTAATAGATAATAATGCTAGTATTATGTTAATTAGAAAATGAGGTAAAAAGATGGGTAAAAGATTTTTAAGGTACTTTAGTTTTGTAATTATTATTTTTGCTTTGGCTTTTGTGGTATTATCTGGTAATAATAAAAAAGTTGTTATGACTTCTAATATTAATAGCGTAAAGAGTTTGCAAGCAGTACATATTGTTAATAAATATAACTCTATTAAAGAAATGGAGAAAGCTAAAGAACCTACTTTATATGATAGTTTTTATGATGCGATTAGTGTGGCTAGTAGTAGTCCTGTAGCTTTTATGGGTACTCTTACTGCTTATGGACCTGATTGTCCAGGATGTTCTGGTAATAGTGCATGTCCACCTCGTCAAAACTTTAAAAATGGTAATATCTATTTTGAAGACCAAGTATATGGAAAAGTTAGAGTGGTTGCAGCGGATAGATCTATTCCATGTGGTAGTATTGTTAGGATAAGTGGTATTAATATATATAGTGAACCAATACTTGCTATAGTTATGGATAGAGGAGGAGCGGTTACTGGAAATCATATGGATTTGTTATTTACGAGTCAATCTAATTTAGAAGGCTTTACAACAAGTCATAATATAAAATTCGAGCTTATTAGGTATGGATGGTAATAAAGTGTCTAATCTCTGACACTTTTTTCTTTTTTTAGAAAAGTAATTGCTATTTCAGTTAGTTTTATGCTATAGTTATATTGTAGAAGGAGGTTAGACAAAAAATGAAAGATAATAATAACAATTCAAAACAAGTGTTATTATCAGTGCTTGGTGTGGCAATTTTAGTTGTAGCTGTAGTAGGAGTTTCATTCGCTGCATTTACTTATAGTAAAACAGGAGAAAAAGTTAATACTATTACAACTGGTACTATTACAATGAGTTATACCGAAGATACAAATGGTATTAATTTAACTAATGCTCTTCCTATGACTGATGCTGTAGGTAAAGCGTTAAATGAAGAAAATCAATATTTTGATTTTACTGTTAGTGCAACTATTAGTGGTACTACTACTATTAACTATGCGATTACTGCAACTAAAGAAATGCCTGGTAGTACTATTCCAGATGCAGGTGTTAAAGTTTATTTAACTGATATGGATGCTTCAGATAAAGCAGTTTCTGGTTATGAAACACCTAAAAAAGTTAGTGAATTAACAACTACAACCGATAGTGAAGCATCAGGAGCACCAGAAGGACAGTATATTCTTCATACTGGTACATATAAAGCTACTACTACTAATCATTATCGTTTGAGAATGTGGGTTGCAGATGATTATGCTGCTCCAGCAACTACTCAAACTTATAAGTTAAGAGTAAATGTATATGGTCAAGCTGCTGCTCAATAATAAGTGGTGATGTATTTATAAAAGTGTCTAATCTCTGACACTTTTTTCTTTTTTTAGAAAAGTAATTGCTATTTCAGTTAGTTTTATGCTATAGTTATATTGTAGAAGGAGGTTAGACAAAAATGAAAGATAATAATAACAATTCAAAACAAGTGTTATTATCAGTGCTTGGTGTAGCAATATTAGTTGTAGCTGTTGTAGGAGTTTCATTTGCAGCATTTAGTTATAGCAAAACAGGAGAAAAAGTTAATACAATCACAACAGGTACTATTTCTATGAATTATACTGAAGGTGAAAATGCTATTAACTTAACAAATGCTCTTCCAATGACTGATGATGTTGGTAAAGCATTATCTGATGAAAATCAATATTTTGATTTTACAGTAACTGCTAATATTACTGGTACAACTACAATTAATTATGCAATAACTGCTACAAAAGTAGATCCAGATAGTACTATTCCAGAAGCTGGTGTTAAAGTATATTTAACTGATATGGATGCAGATGGCGATACTCCTATTTCTGGATATGAAACACCAAAGAAGGTTAGTGAATTAACAAAAACTTCAAGTGATGTTTCAGGTGCTCCAGATGGTGATTATAAGCTTACAAGTGGAACATTTAATGCAACAACTACACACAAGTATCGCTTAAGAATGTGGGTAGCAGATGATTATCAAGTTACTGGTACTTCACAAGCATTTAAATTAAAAGTAAATGTTTATGGTACTGCTGCTGCTCAATAGTAAAAGCATAGTTATATAAAAGTGTCTAATCTCTGACACTTTTTCTTTTTTGAAAATGATTGCTATTTTATTCAGTTTTGTGCTATATTTGTATTATAGAAGGAGGTTAGACAATGGAAGAAAATTATAATACTACTGCAAATAATAATTCAAAACAAGTATTATTGTCAGTACTTGGTGTGGCAATTTTAGTTGTAGCAGTAGTAGGAGTTTCATTTGCGGCTTTTAATTATAGTAAAACTGGAGAGAAAGTAAATACAATTACTACAGGTACTATTACAATGAGTTATAGTGAAAATACAAATGGTATTAACTTAGTAGATGCTTTACCAATGTCTGATGAACAAGGTATGGCTTTATCTGGTGATAATAATACTTTTGATTTCACAGTATCTGCTACTATCAATGGTTCTGGTACTACTACAATAAACTATGATATCACTGCTACTAAAGAAAGTAGTACTCTTGAAGATAGTGCTGTTAAAGTGTATTTAACAGATATCACTTCTAATGGTGATACTCAAGTATTAGCGCCAACTAAAGTTTCTCTTTTATCACAGACTGGTTCTTCTGAAGCAAGTGGGGCACCTAGTGGTCAATATAAACTTGCAAGTGGAACTTTTACAAGTAGTAAAACTCTTAAATATCGTTTAAGAATGTGGGTTGCTGATGATTTTTCAGATTTAGGTGCTTCTGGAACATATAAATTAAGAGTAAATGTATATGGTGCAGCTGCTGCTCAATAAAAGTGTTAAATACACTTTTTTTCTTTCTTGCTAAAGTTTATGAGATATGTTATATTTTTAATGTAGGAGGCTACTATGAAAAAAGAAAATAATAATTCAAAATCAACTGCTTTGATTATATTATGTGTCATTATTTTAATTTTAGCTGTTATTGGTGTAAGTTATGCGGCTATATTTTATTCAAAAATGGGTGAAAAGGTTAATCGTGTTACAACAGGTACTATGACAATGAGTTATAGTGAGAATACTAATGGTATTAATATTACTAATGTTAATCCTATGTCTGATGATGTTGGTAGAAGTTTGAATGATGAAAATCAATATTTTGACTTTACAGTTAGTGCTTCTATGAGTGGCAATGTCATAATTAATTATACTATTACTGCTATTAAAGAAGCGGATAGTACTTTACCTAATAATGCCGTAAAGGTATATTTAACTAGTTTAAATAATGGTAGAGAAACTCAAGTGTTGGCACCAACAAAAATATCTGATTTACAAGTTGCGTCAAGTAGTAATATAGGAGTTCCAGATGGACAATTTATTCTTTTTAATAGTAATTTTAATAAAACAGAATCTAGAGGTTATAGATTAAGAATGTGGGTAGCTAGTGATTATGTTTTACCTAATGTTAGTCAAACTTACAAATTACGTGTAAATGTTTATGGTAATACAGAAGTTTAATGTCTTGTAGTACAGTTTATCTGTACTTTTTTCTTTACCTAAAAAAAATAGTGTGATACAATTATCTTAAGATATAAGGGAGTGTTATTATGGCTAATCAAAATTATAATGATGAAATGATTAAAAAAGACTCAAATAACAAAATATTTATTATTATTGTTTGCTTATTTATTTTTATTATTATGGTAATTGGTGTTTCTATGGCTACTTTTACTTATACTAAAGAAAATAAAAGTATTAATACAATAAGTACAGGAAATGTTTATTTAAACTATACAGAGGATACTAATGGTATCAATATTACTAATGCCTATCCTATGTCTGATGAAGTTGGTAAAACTTTAACTAATGAAGAGCAATTTTTTGATTTTACTGTAGAAGCGAAAATTAGTGGAGATGTAGTTGCTAATTATGAAGTTTCAGCTGAAAAAGAAGCTTCTTCTACTTTGAATAATGATGAAGTTAAATTGTATTTAGAAAAGAAGGTAAATAATTCTTATCAAGAAGTAATGGCTCCTAAAAATTTTACTCCTCTTAAGGAAAGTACTGATTTAGGTACTATGGCTGGTGCTATGTTACTTGATACTGGTACTCTTTCTAAGAGTTCTACTGTTAGTTATAGATTAAGAATGTGGGTTGCCGATACAACAGTTTTAGATAATTTAGAGAAAAGTTTTGGAGTTAGAGTATCTATAAAAGCAAAAGTTGATTTGTCAGAATAATTCTCTTTTTTGACTTTTTCTTTTTTTTAAGTTGTGTTAATATATACTTTAGAATAATAAGTGGGTGATAACTCGATGAAAAAATTTGATAAAGAATGGTTAATAAAGCTTAGAAAAATATTACATTTTATCACTACAGTTTTAATGTATTCTGTATGCTTGATAATGATAATTGTTTTCTTGGTATTTGTTGTTAACTTTATTGATAAACAGTATAATTTGAAATCAGGAAAAAACAAAAAAGATTTATTTTCTGCATATACGATAGTTAGTCCTTCAATGGTTCCTTCAATTAATGTATTGGATGTTGTTGTTACGATGAGAGTAAATAGTCCTGAAGATTTAAAAAAAGGGAATATTATTACATTTAATTCTACTGATTATAGATATTCAGGAGTCTTAGTTACTCATAGAATTGTAGATATAGAAAAAACAACTAGTGGTGAATATTTGTATACAACTAAAGGTGATAATAATAATACCCAAGATTCTTCAAGAATAGGTTTTGATGAGATATATGGTAGAGTATTATTTAGAATTCCTAAAATAGGATATATTCAATATTATTTAAGCTCAATTCTCGGATGGGTTGCGATTATTATTGTTCCTGCTATTATGATTATTGGTTACGATATTTATAAATTAGTTAAAACCTTAAGAAATGGTGATGATAAAGTTAAGAAAGATGTTATTAAAAAAGAAGCTAATAAGAAAAAGAAAAAAGAAGGAAGGTTTAAAAAATGAAAAAGATAGTTTTATTACTTTTGGCAGGAGTCGCTTTGTTTGCTTTTATTTTTACAACATCAGTATTATGGTATAGATTCTTTTATAATGATACTGCTACTGGTACTGGTGATGCTGTTAGTTCTATTAAAGTTCAATTGGGAAATAATAATGTAATAGATGAAGGGGGATTAATTCCTTTAGATGATGAGACTGCTAAAACTATTACTCCTTATGAATTTAAGGTTGAAAATAATAGTGATAGTGATGCAGTTTATAATGTTTTATTAGAAGATAGTATTATTAGTGATGATGCAAATTATAGTAGTAAGGAATTACTTTCAAGAGACCAGTTAAGATATCAGTTATCATTAAATGGTAATATTATTAAAACTGGAGATTTGAATGATATTAAAAATAATATTTTAGATACAAGGAATATAGCTGCTTCTCAAGTAAATAACTACCAATTGCGTATTTATGTAGCTGAGTCTGCTCAAAATACTTCTTGGCAAAATAAGTACTATCATTTTGATATTAATGTACAAATGGAGGAGGAAAAATAAATGAAAAAAGTTCTTTTAGAGTATGCTAATGTTTTTGCTTATACAATTACAGGTTTGATTTTTGGTCTTGCTTTCTTTTTACTTTTTATTAATTTCTATCATATGCAAGAGTTAGCAGAAACTGTGGATGTTAGTGCTTATAATGATACTAATAAAGCTAGTGTAGAAGAGAAGATTGAAACTATAAGAAATAATATTAATGTTTATAATCAATCTACTTATAATGGTTCTTTAAATATATATGGTCTTAATACAGTACAATTAAAATTACAAGATTGTCTTGAAATAATTGAAAGTGAAGATATGATGAAATATTTTGAACTTGATGAGATAGGCATTAATGATAGTTATAACTTTACTGTTGATTTTAAAAATAAGATTTTGAATGATTGTTTGGTTATGCAGGTAAAATCATTATTTAATACTGATACAGTTGCTACGTTGCCTAATTTTGATACTATAAAGCCTTATGTAGAATTAGATTTAGAAGCTTTACTTGATTCAACTAATTATGTTCAAAGTAATATAGAAAATTCTGATCACTATTATTTTAGTACTGAAACTAATAAAGCAAATTTCTTTAATTTGGTAGATGATAGTTATTCAGATATTATGAATAGTTATCAAAATTCTCTTGATTTACTTGTTGAAGTATCTAATTGGTATAGAGATATAGTGATAGGAGGTTAGATAATGAAAAAGATTTTTAATGGATTATTTTATGTTTTTAAGTTTTTGTTATTGATTGCTGCATTTGCTTTAACTTTATTTATTTTAATAAGGATGAATGTGAGACTTGAAAAAAATATTACGTCAATTTTACCTGAGTTAATACCTTTTGCCATTTTATTAGTTTTATTTATTATTAATATGATTTTTAGACAACATGGTGTTAATGGGAATGTATTTTATAATTTGACTTGTTGTTTAGTTTTATCTACAATTGTATGTGTTTCTTTAAGAGCTATTTTGGATACTAATATGGTTCTTAATGAAAAATATGGTTATGGAGTTGATTTTAACTTTTTTGATAATTTTATTGCTTATATAAAAATAATGTTATATGGATTATCTATTGCTGATGTTCTGTTTATGTTTAGAGAAAAAGATAATGATAAAATTAAAGATGAAAAAAAGTCTAAGAAATTAAAGAAAGCTTAGGCTTTTTCTTTACATTTTGTTTTGTTGTTAATATAATCATAATTAATAAATGAAGGGATGTTGTTATATGAATGAGTTTAAGTTTAAGAAAAAGTATGGACAGAATTTTTTACAGAATAGAGCGATTATTGATAAAATTGCAAAGGTTGCTGATATTAAGAGTAATTCTTTAGTTATAGAAGTGGGACCTGGTAGTGGTAATTTAACTGTTGCTTTAGCAAGTCTATATAAAAATAGTAATATCTTAGCTTATGAAGTTGATAATAGTTTAGAAGATGTGTTAGCTAGTAGACTTAAAGATTATGATAATGTAAAGATTTTATTTAATGATTTTCTTAAAGCAAATATTGTTAGTGATGTGGGTGAGTATTCATATGATAATTTATATTTTGTTAGTAATGTTCCTTATTATATAACGACTCCTATACTTTTTAAATTAATAGATAGCAATTTAGAATTTGAAAAGATAGTTATGATGGTTCAAAAAGAAGTGGGAGATAGGTTTTGTAGTAAGGTATCTTGTAAAGAATATGGGGCTCTTACGGTTATTCTTAATTATTTCTTTAATGTGAAAAAAGAATTTGTGGTTGATAGAAATCAATTTTATCCAAGACCTAATGTTGATAGTGTTGTGGTATCTTTTAGTAGGAAAGATGAGTTAGAGAGGCTAGATGATAAAGATTTTTTTATGAAGCTTGTTCATGATAGTTTTCAGTTTAGAAGAAAGACTCTAAGAAATAATTTAAAGAAATATAAGTTAAGTGTTATAGAGACTGTTTTAAATAAATATGGTTATGATTTGAATGTGAGAGCGGAGGCTTTAGATTATAAAATATTTGTTGATATTGCTAATACTTTATCTAGAGCATAAATATAAATCCTTTACATATAATTAAATGGGTGAATTATATGTTTAAGATTGGAGACTTTGTTACTAGAAATTCTTATAATAATGATATTTTATTTACTATTATTGATATTAAAGACGATATAGCTTATTTAAAAGGTATCGATGTTAGGCTCTATGCTGATAGTAGTCTTGATGATTTAGAAGAAGCTGATGTAGATTATGATACTAATAAAGATAGAAATGATGCTAAAAAGATTAAAGATATGCTTAATTTAGATAGAAGTGAATACTTTTATTTGCCAGGAAAGATTTTGCATATTGATGGCGATAAAGATTATTTGCGACGATGTATAGATTTTTATAAAGATATGCATTTAGAAGCTTATGGGGTTAATTTGGATGAAGATGATTTTTCTAAAGAGATTACTTCTTGTTTAGAAAAGTATAATCCGGATATTTTGGTTATTACAGGACATGATTCTTTTAAAAAGAATAAAGATAAGAGTGATTTGGCTAATTATCAGAATTCTCTTAATTTTGTTAAAGCGACGATGAAAGCTAGAGAGTATGAGAGAAATCAAGATAAACTCATTATTATAGCAGGGGCTTGTCAGTCTTTTTATGAGGACTTAATTAAAGCAGGGGCTAACTTTGCTTCTAGTCCTAAGAGAATTAATATTCATGCTTTAGACCCTGCTATTATCGCTAGCACTGTCGCTTTATCTCCTAAAAATAAAGAAATTGATTTGATAAGTTTACTTTCTAAGACCCATTATGGTAGTAATGGAATGGGCGGTATTATTACTAATGGTGTTATGTATGTGGGGTATCCAAGATGAATGTTGATAAAGTAAGAGATGAAGTAAAATCTAAAGAAGGAAAGATGCTTCATTTTAAATTTAATGGTAGTAGAAACCAAATAGTGGAATTTGAAGGGGAGATAATAGAGACTTATCAAGCGATATTTGTTGTTAAATTAATAGATAATAATATTAAATCTTTTTCTTATAGTGATTTGATTACTTCTAGCTTAGAGATACTTAAATAAATATATATTAGTAAAGTATTTGACAAGTTTTAAAAAACGACTTGCAAAAGTTAGTTAACTGGTATAGAATTGACTTATAAGACTTAGTATTAGGAGGTTACATATGAAAATTACATCTGTAAATGTACGTAAAATTGAAAAAGAAGGTAGTCGCATGAAAGGTATTGCATCAGTATTACTTGATGATTCTTTTGCTGTTCATGATATTAGAATCATTGAAGGTGACAATGGACTTTTTATTGCTATGCCTAGTAGAAAGACTCAAGCTGGAGGATATAGGGATATTGCACATCCAATTAATCCAGAAGTTAGAGCAATGTTTCAAGATAAGATTATTGAAGCTTATAATAACATTAAAGATGAAGATTCTAAAGAAGATTAGTTCTTCTTTTTTTGTTTGTTGCATATCATTTAGTAGGTGATGATATGGAAAGCAAGGAAGCAATTATTAATAATTATAATCATAGTATTACGATTACAGAAAGAAAGAATTTACTTATTACAGGAGTTAAGAAAATAGAAAACTTTGATAATGAAGAGTTTTTGTTAGAGACAGTTATGGGATATTTGGCTGTTAAAGGGGAAGATTTGGAACTTGTTAAGTTAGATACTTTAGCAGGTAATGTCTCTATTAAAGGATTGATAAAGGGATTTTCTTATATGGATGATAATAGTGGTAAGAAAGATAAAGAAGGCTCTAGTGTCTTTAATAGACTATTTAGATAATGAGTTTAGTTGAACAAGTAGTATCATTAATCTTTTCTTTTATATATGGGGGAGTCTTATCAGTCTTATATAATTTTAATTATAATATTCTCTTTTATAAAAATAGAGTTGTTAAGATTATATTTAATATTTTATTTGTTTTTGATTTAGTACTTATTTATTTTCTTGTTATGAGAAAGATAAATAATGCTGTTATTCATCCATATTTTTATTTATTTATTATCTTGGGCTTTTTTACCTTCTTTAATATTACTAAGAAGTTTAGAAAACTATTGAAAGTGCCTGAGGTTAAGAAAAAGCCTAAAAAAGGTGACCAAAAGTGTAAAGAGTGACTAGTTAATATTGAACTAGTTTTTTTATGGCTTTATAATATATCTTAGGAAAGTGGGTGAAAATTTAATGGCTAAAAGAAGAAAAAAGAAAAAGTTAGGTCCAGTACTATTGCTTTGTGTTTCTTTTGCTGTTATTATTTTTACTACGTTTACAATTTTTAGATATTGGACTATGATATATAGTAAATATCAGGAAAAGGGAGAGTTAAAAAAAGAACTTGCTTCCTTAAAAGATAAAGAAGAAGAGTTGGAGTCTGATGTTAATAAGTTACAGGATTCTGATTATATAGCAAGATATGCTAGAGAAAAGTATTATTACTCTAAAGATGGGGAGTTAATCTTAAAAATACCTGAAGATGATGAAGAGGAAAGTGATAGTAAGTAATGAATATTGAAAGTTTATATAAAGATATTAAAGTAAAAGATGGGGACTTCTTAGTTTTCGCTTGTAGTTATGGTCCTGATTCGATGGCTTTATTTAAGAGTTTATTAGAACTTAGAAAAAAATATGATATTAGATTAGTCTGTGCTCATGTTAATCATGATAAAAGACGTGAGAGTGCTAAAGAGAAAGAAGATTTAGAGAAGTATTGTAAAGATAATAATGTAATCTTTGAATATATGAAAATAGATAGATATGGTGATGATAACTTTCATAATGAAGCGAGAAATATTAGATATCAGTTCTTTGATGAAATAGTTAAGAAATATAATGCTAAATACCTTTTAACTGCTCATCATGGTGATGACTTGATGGAAACAATTCTTATGAGAATTGCTAGAGGCTCTACTTTAAGAGGATATAGTGGCTTTAGAAAGTTGGTAAAAATGGATGGTTACTACATTTATCGTCCTTTTATAGGTTTAACTAAGAGTGAGTTATTGGATTATTGTCATAAGAATAAAGTTCCTTATGCTGTTGATAAAAGTAACTTTAGTGATGTTTATACGAGAAATAGATATCGTAAGGAAGTTTTACCTTTCTTGAAAAGTGAAGATAAAGATATTCATAAGAAATATTTAAAGTTTAGTAATGTGTTAAGCCAAGCGGATGATTTTATAGAAGAGGAAGCTAGTAAAGCGATTAGTAAAGTTATTAAAGATAATAAACTATATATAGATAGATACTTAGAGATTAATAAATTCTTAAAGAGAATTATTTTAGAGAGATTTATATCTAATTTTTATCAAGATGATTTAATTTTAATAAACGATAAACATTTAGATTTAATAGAAAGTCTTATTAATAGTAAGAAGAGTAATGCTAAGGTTAATCTTCCTAATGATGTTGAGGTAGTAAAGAGTTATAATACTTTATCTATTAGAAGAAATCCTAATTTACTTAGTAGTTATGAAATAGAAGTAAGTAGGAAAGTAATACTTCCTAATGGACATAAGTTAGAATTATTGGATTCTGTTAAAGGTAATAGTAATAACATTATAAAATTATCTAGTAAAGATGTTACTTTGCCTTTAATTGTTAGAACTAGAAAGCTTGGAGATGTTATGGCTATTAAGGGGGGAGGACATAAAAAAATAAAAGATATTTTTATAGATAGTAAGATTCCTCTTGCTGATAGAGACTTATGGCCTATAGTAGTTGATAGTCGTGAAAGAATAGTTTTTGTTCCAGGATTAAAAAAATCTAAATTTGATAAGACTAATAGTGAATTTTATGATATAATACTGAGATATGAGTAGAAAAAAGGAGAGATTTCCATGAATGTAAATAAAAAAGTTGTTAAAAAAGGTTTACTACCTTATGTCTTTTTACTTCTAGTGATGCTTGGAGTTATATACTTTGTTAGTGTTGCTAATCAAAAAGTTAATGTTTTAACTTATGATGAGTTTATGAGTGATTTAGAGGCTAAGGAAGTAAGTGAGATTACTGTAACTCCTCGTGAGAGAGCACAGATTTATGAGATTACTGGTAAGTTAGATAATTATAAAGAAAATGAAAGTTTCTTTGTTAGAGTTCCATTATCTGACCAAGTAATGAAAAAGTTAGTGGAAGCGAGTGAAGCGGATGACTTTGAGTTTACTAGTGTAGCTGATCCAGAGTCTAGTACTATTTTACTTGTAATAGTTAATATTTTACCTATTGCTTTACTTGCCTTTATTTGTTTTTGGTTTTTAACTAAACAAATGGGTGGAGGTAAGAATTCTCTTGATTTTGGTAAGAGTAAAGCAAAGCTTTCTAGTGATAAGAATAAAGTTACTTTTAAAGACGTAGCTGGTCTTAATGAAGAGAAAGAAGAAGTTAAAGAGTTAATAGACTTTTTAAAGAATCCTAAAAAGTTCCAAAAGTTAGGTGCTAGAATTCCTAAGGGTGTACTTTTATATGGTCCTCCAGGAACTGGTAAAACATTACTTGCCCGTGCAGTAGCAGGTGAAGCGAATGTTCCTTTCTATTATATTAGTGGATCTGACTTTGTTGAGTTGTTTGTTGGTGTCGGTGCAAGCCGTGTTCGTGATATGTTCCAACAAGCGAAAAGAACTGCTCCATGTCTTATCTTTATAGATGAGATTGATGCTGTTGGTAGACAAAGAGGTACAGGAATTGGTGGTGGACATGATGAGAGAGAACAAACATTAAACCAATTACTTACTGAGATGGATGGATTTGGTGAAAATGAAGGTATCATTATTATTGCTGCTACTAATAGACCTGATGTATTAGACCCAGCCTTACTTCGTCCAGGTAGATTTGATAGACAAGTTGTTGTTAATTTACCTGATGTAAAGGGACGTGAAGAAATACTTAAAGTACATGCTCGTAACAAAGTATTAGCACCTTCTGTTAATATTCCTGCTCTTGCTAAGAGAACTCCAGGTTATTCTGGTGCAGACCTTGAAAACTTACTTAATGAGGCTGCTTTACTTGCTGTTAGACGTAATAAAGATGCCATTACAATGAGTGAGATAGATGAAGCTAGTGATAGAGTACTAATGGGACCTGCTAAGACTAGTGCTAAAAGAAGTGAAGCCGACCGTAAGTTAGTTGCATATCATGAATCAGGTCACGCTGTTGTTGGTATTAAGTTAAAAGGTGCTAACGACGTTCAAAAGGTTACTATTATTCCACGTGGTTCTGCAGGCGGATATAATATGATGATTCCTAGTGAAGAGAAGATTTGTAAGACTAAAACTGATTTACTTGAAGAAATTACAGGTTTACTTGCAGGACGTGTTAGTGAAGAGGTTGTCTTTGGTGAAGTTACAACTGGTGCGCAAAATGACTTTGAGAAAGCTACTAAGATAGCAAGAGCTATGGTTACTGAATATGGTATGAGTGATTTAGGACCTATGCAATTAGAAGAAAGAGAAGGTAGTGCTTTCTTAGGTAGGGACTATGCTAAGAGTAGAAACTTCTCTAATGAAGTAGCTCATGAAATAGATCAAGAAATGCGAAAGATTATTGATAAGTGCTATGATGAAGCGACTAAGATAATTAAAGAAAATAGAGATTTACTTGATTTACTTGCTAAGACATTATTAGAGTATGAGACATTAACTAAAGAACAAATTGATTACTTAGTAGAACATGGGGAGATGCCTCCAGAAGAAGAGGAAACTAACTATGAGAAAATGAGTCTAACTAAGTTAAAAGAACTTGCTAAAGAAAAAGGAGTTAAAGGTTACTCTAAGATGAATAAAGCAGAACTAATAAAAGAACTTGAAAAATAGTTCTTTTTTCTGTATTATAAAGTCAGTTATCCACTTAAACTGTGGAAAAAGATGAAGGAAGTAGTTATGAAAGCTAAGAAAGCAGTGAAAAAAGAAATAGGAGAATTTAGAAAGTTTATTAGTAGAGGTGCTGTTTTAGATATGGCTATTGGTGTTATTATTGGTGGTGCTTTTTCTAAAATAGTTAGTAGTTTAGTAGATGATATATTTATGCCTTTACTTGGAGTTATACTAGGAGGACTTGACTTTAGTGGTTTATCTATTAAAATAGGTGATGCTTCTATTATGTATGGTTCTTTTATACAGAGTATTGTTGACTTTTTAATCATTGCTATTTGTATTTTTGTAATGGTTAAGATAGTTACTAATATTAGAGATAGAGCAGATAAGAAGTTAGGAATTGAACATAAAAAAGAAGAGAAGAAAAAAGATGAACAAGTGGTGTTACTTGAAGAGATTAGAGATTTGTTAAAAGAAAATAAATTATTAAAAAAATAAGTATCTAATTTGTGAAAAAACACTTGTATCAAAATTGTCTTTAGTATATAATATGTCTAAGGGAACTTCAGTCGTTGAGTGTCTACCTCCTTGAAAGGAGGTTTGATAGATATGAATAGACGCATCTTTGTATTAAAAGTACTTAAGCATATTTCTATCATTTTATCTCTAGTTATCATATTGATAATAGTAATAAAAAAATGACACTTAATTCATCTAATGAATTAAATGTCTTCCTATAATAATATTTTTGGGTAGGCATTCAACAAGGAAAGGTTGAATGTTCCCTTAATAGTTTATGTAAATTCCTTTTACATATTCATAGTAACACAAAAGTTTATATTTTGCAAGTGTTGGGTGATTTTATATGTGGAAAATAGGTAATGTTGAAATAGAAAATAGAGTTGTTCTTGCTCCTATGGCAGGTATTTGTAATAGTGCTTATCGTAAGATAGTTAAAGAAATGGGTTGTGGACTTATCTATGCAGAGATGGTTAGTGATAAGGCTATATGTTATGATAATAAGAAAACTATTGATATGCTTTATATGGAAGATGTTGAACGTCCTATCGCACAACAGATATTTGGTAGTGATGTAGATAGCTTTGTAGAGGCTGCTAAATATATAGAGAAAGAAATGAGACCTGATATTATTGATATTAATATGGGGTGTCCTGTTCCTAAAGTGGCTTTAAGAGCCCAAGCAGGTAGTGCCTTGCTTAAAAATCCTAGTAAAGTAAAAGAGATAGTTAAGGCTGTGGTAAATGCTGTTAAATGTCCTGTTACAGTTAAAATACGTAGTGGATGGGATGCTAATCATATAAATGCTGTAGAAATTGCTAAAATTTGTGAAGAAGCAGGTGCTAGTGCTATTACTGTCCATGGAAGAACGAGAAGTCAAGGATATTCTGGTAAAGCAGATTGGAATATAATTCGTGATGTCAAAAATAGTGTTAAAATTCCAGTAATTGGTAATGGTGATGTTACTAGTCCCGAGAAAGCAAAAGAAATGTTAGATTTTACTGGGTGTGATGCAGTTATGATTGGAAGAGCTGCTTTAGGTAATCCTTGGCTTATTAGAAATACTGTATTATATCTTGAAGGAAAACCTTATACACTACCTACAACTAATGATAAAATAGATATGTGTATTAAACATTTAAAGATGTTAAATGACTTAAAAAGTGAGAAGCAGGCAGTACTTGAAATAAGAAGTCATGTAGGATGGTATCTAAAGGGTGTTAAAGGAAGCAATGATATTAAAAATAAAATTTATAAAATGACTAAGATATGTGATATACTACAAGTATTAGAAGAGTTTAAGGAGGAACTTTATGAAGAAGAAAAATGTTTATGATAAGATTAAAGAGGAAGAAGAGAAAATTAATAAAGAAAATAAGGTTAAGAAAAGTCCTGATATTAAGGCAATGTTTAGTCAGAGAGTACTTGCTTTTCTAATAGATTTAGTACTTATTAGTATGATAACTTCTCTTATTACAATGTTTGTTCCTGTTAATGATACGGCTACTAAGCTTTATGAAGAACAAAATAGAGTTTTAGAAGGTTATGTTGAAGGAACTGTTTCTATGGAAGAATATGTTAATCAGATGGTAGATTTAAGTTATGATATTTCTAGACAAACGGTTATTGTTTCTATTGTCACTATTGTTATAAGTCTACTTTACTATGTTGTTTATCCATGTTATAATAATGGGCAGACTTTTGGTAAGAAGTTAATGAAAATTAAAATTAAGAAAACTAATGATACAGAACTATCTATGAATGATTTACTTATTAGAGGGATGATTAATAATAGTATTTTAGTTAATATTATTAATGTTATTTTAGTACTATTCTTAAGTAAAAATATATTTTTAAGTGCTAGTAGTTTGCTTAGTAGTATTCAATATTTAGTACTTATTATTAGTTTAATAATGATAGCATTTACTAAGAATGCACAAGGATTACACGATAAAGTTGCTAAGACTGAAGTTGTAGTTGCAGATACAGTGAAGGAGGATGTTTTATGCACGAGCGAAAATTAACAGAACAGGAATTAGTTAGAAGAGATAAAGCTCTTAAGTTAAGAGAATTAGGTTATGATCCTTTTGGTAGTAGATATGATAGAAGTGATTATGCTAATGATGTTAAAGAAAAGTATGAAAGTGTAGACCATGATGCTTTTGATAGTATGACTGATACTGTTAAAGTGGCTGGTAGAATTATGTTTATTAGAAAGATGGGTAAAGCTTCATTTTTCTCTATTAAAGATAAGAGTGGTTCTATTCAAGTATATATATCAATTAATGATGTAGGAGAAGATATCTATACATTATTTAAGTCTGCTGATATTGGGGATATTGTTGGTGTTTATGGTAAGGTTATGAAGACAAGAACAGGAGAAGTTACTATTAAGTGTTTAGAATATACACCTTTAGTTAAAGCTTTAAGACCACTTCCTGAGAAGTTTCATGGACTTACTGATGTTGAAGAAAGATATAGAAGACGTTATGTTGATTTAATGATGAATGATGAGTCTAGACGTGTTGCTTTTTTAAGACCTAAGATTATTCGTTCTATTCAAAGCTTTTTAGATAATAGAGATTTTGTTGAAGTTGAAACACCTGTTTTATCAACACTTTTAACTGGTGCTTCAGCTCGTCCTTTTGTTACTCATCATAATAGTCAAGACCTTGATATGTACCTTAGAATTGCCTTAGAATTACCTTTAAAGAGACTTTTAGTTGGAGGTATGGAAAAGGTTTATGAAATAGGTCGTGTCTTTAGAAATGAGGGAATGGATCCTAAACATAATCCAGAGTTTACTCTTATGGAAGTTTATGAAGCATATTCTGATTTAGAGGGTATGATGGATTTAACAGAAAAGATGTTTGTTAATATTGCCGAGAATGTTATTGGTAAGATGGATTATCATTGGAATAATCAAGATATTAACTTAAAAGGACCATGGAAGAGAATTAGTATGGTTGATGCAATTAAAGAAGTAACTGGCATTGACTTTAAAAAAGAAATGAGTGTAGATGAGGCTTTAGAACTTGCAAAAGAACATAATATTGAAGTTCAAGAACATGAAAAGACCGTAGGACATATCATAAATCTTTTCTTTGAAAAGTATGTAGAGGAAACTTTAATTCAACCAACTTTCTTATATGGACATCCAGTAGAGATTTCTCCACTTACTAAGAAAAATAAAGATGATCCTAGATTTGTGGATAGATTTGAATTATTTATTGCAGGTAGAGAAATGGCTAATGCTTATACTGAGTTAAATGATCCAGATGATCAGTTAGATAGATTTGAAGAACAATTAAAAGAAAAGAATTTAGGTAATGCTGAAGCGAATGATATAGATATGGACTTTATTGAAGCCTTAGAATATGGTATGCCTCCTGCTGGTGGTGTAGGTTATGGAATAGATAGACTTATAATGTTCTTTACAGAACAAGATAGTATTCGTGATGTTATATTATTCCCTACAATGAAGCCTATTGAGAAGTAGATTTAAAATAAAAAAAACTCTGCCACTACGTATGATGTACTAAGCCTCATACTAACGTCCTAAACGAATAGTGGTACGAGTTTTATAAAAGAAGTAAATATAATTATTAATAGATATTTCTTCTTTCTGAAAGTTATTATATTATAGTATATCTTGTATGTCAATTTGTTAAATCGTTAAGATAAGAGTTAAATATTCTTATCTTTTTTCATATCTTATTTTGAGGTGGTTAAGATTAAACCTATTATTGGTATTGTAGGAAGGTTATATAGTGGAGATGCTAATATTATTTGTGTAGAAGAAGTTAGACTTGCTGTTACGAAATTTGGGGGAATTCCTTTATTAATATTACCTGTTGATAAAGATGAGATGTCTTGTAAAAATCTTTATAGTGAAGAAGAGATTAAAGATTTAGAGAATGTTCTTAATTTATGTGATGGGTTTATATTACCTGGAGGAGATACTTGGTATCAGTTGGATGAAGTAGTTATTGATTATGCAATTAGGTGTGATAAACCATTATTTGCTATATGTTTAGGTATGCAAGCTTTAAGTAAAGTATTAAGTGGAGATGAGAGAATAGGTTATGATAATACTATTAAAAATAATATCTCTATCAATCATTTAAAACCTAATAAGAATTATGTTCATTCAGTTATTATCGATAAGAATAGTAAACTTTATTCTATTATAGGTGAGAAAGAGATATGGGTTAATTCTAGACATAGTTATCATGTTCCAGAATTTGATAATACTTTGGTCTGTGCTAGGAGTAGTGATGGACTTATAGAAGGTGTGGAACTTAAAGATAAAAACTTTATATTAGGTGTACAGTGGCATCCTGAATCTAATTTAGATGATGAATATTCTAAGAGATTATTTAAAGCATTTTTTGATAAATTATAAAATTCACAAAAGTTTCACAAAAAAAGTCGTCAAAAGCTTGTAAACTAAAGGAATTCTTCGTATAATTATAGTTGGAAGGAGAGAAAGATATGAAAAAGCATAATACACTTAAAGTTGTTATTATAACATTACTTTTATTTGCTTTACTAACATGGATTTTACCTTGTGCAACTTATCAAACTGAGTATACAGAACTTGGTAGATATCAAGTTGGATTATTCGATATATTATCATATCAATCAACTGTATTTGGTTACTTTGGTTATGTTGCTCTATTTGTATTAGTTGTTGGTGGTTTCTATGGTGTTTTATATAAAACTGGAGCATATAGAAGAATGCTAGATAGTCTAGTTAAGAAGTTTAAAGGTAAAGAAGTAATATGCCTTGTTGTTATTATGGCTTTATTTGCATTTTTAACTTCATTTGCAGGACTACAATTAGCATTGTTAATGTTATTCCCATTTGTTATTTCTTTAGTACTTATGATGGGATACAATAAAGTAGCTGCTACTGCTGTTACTGCAGGTAGTGTTGCTGTAGGTTTAATGGGAACAACATTTTCTTATAATACAACTCAAGTATTACAACAATACTTATCAGTAGAACTTACAGATTTGATTTGGGCTAAAATTGTTCTTTTAGTATTAGGTGTAGTAATGCTAGCTTTATTTACATTAAAATTTGGTAAGAAAGCTAGTACTAAAAAGTGTGATGATAAAGAAGATTTTATCCCAGAGGAAGTTAAGGTTGAGAAAGCTAAAGACAAAGATAAAGGTAAAAAACATAAAGTTAGAGTATGGCCATTAGTTTTAATCTTAGATTTAATGCTAATAGTTACAATTTTAGGTTTTATTCCTTGGAATAGTGCTTTCGGTATAACTTTATTTGATGATGTAACTACTGCTATTACAGAGTTTGAATTATTTGGTTTCCCTATCTTTGGTAAGATTTTAGGGGCAATCAGTGCTTTTGGATATTGGACTTTAGTAGAGGTAGTAACTCTAATGTTACTTGCTATCATTATCCTTAAATTTGTTTATAAAATTAAATGGGATGATGTATTTGATGGATTTGGTAAAGGTGTTAAAAAAGCATTAGTACCTGCTTTAATTGTAATACTAATCTATACATGTTTAGTACTTACTACTTATGATCCATATCAATTAGTTATCTATAAATTTATTTTAGGATTAACTAAAGGATTTAATATCTTTACTACTGGTTTAGTTGTAGTTATTTCTAGTATCTTTAATGGTGATCCACTTTATGCATTCTATAGTGTGTTACCATACTTTGTAAGTGTTGTTACTGATACTAATAACTATCAACTTATTGCTGTAATATTCCAGAGCTTATATGGTATTGTTACGCTAGTAGCACCTACTAGTATTCCACTTATGTTAACTCTTGCTTATACTAATACTTCTTATAAAGATTGGTTTAAGTATATTTGGAAATTATTAGTAGCTTTACTTGTATTAGCATTTATAGTATTTACAGTATTATTACTAGTAATTTAGTAATTATTGACCCTTAGGGGTCTTTTTTTTGTCAGTTTTTTGGGGCTTCTATTTCTTGATTAAAGTAAGTAAAAATCTTTACAATAATATTGATTGGAGGAATTTTATGTTTTCAAGATTTAGTGAAGAAGCACAGAAAGCTTTGATACTTGCTAAAAAAGAGATGAATAATTTAAGACATCCTTATGTTGGAAGTGAGCATTTATTTCTTTCGATACTTTCAATGAAGGATTTAGAGATAACTAAAGTACTAGCTTCTTACAACATAACTTATGAAGTGTTTAAGAGTGAACTTATAAGAATAGTTGGAGTTGGTAAGAATGCAAATCAGTGGTTTTTATATACTCCTTTGTTAAAGAGAGTAATAGAGACGGCGATACTAAATAGTAAAGAAAAAGGTGAAGTAGAAGTAAGTGTTAATGAGTTGTTGCTCGCAATACTTGAAGAAGGAGAAGGAGTAGCGATTAGGCTTTTGATTGGTCTTAATATAGATGTGGATGAGATATATAATTCTATATCAAAAGATTCTAAAGTTAGCAATAAAGCGATACATAAGAAGTTACTTGTAGAGGACTTTGCTGTTAATCTTAATAAAAAAGTAGTGGGTAATGAAGTTGACCCTGTTATAGGAAGAGATGATGAGATTAAAAGCCTAATAGAAATATTATGCCGAAGAGGTAAGAATAATCCTTTACTAATTGGAGAAGCAGGAGTAGGGAAGACGGCTATTGTTGAAGAGCTTGCTAGAAGAATAGTAGAAGGTAATGTTCCTAAACCTCTTAAAGGGAAAACTATTCTTTCTCTTCCTATGGCTAATTTAGTAGCAGGGACAAAATATCGAGGGGAGTTTGAAGAGAGAGTTTCTAAGATATTAAAAGAACTTGAAGAAAATGATGATATTATTGTCTTTATTGATGAAGTACATACGATAGTAGGGGCAGGTGGGGCGGAAGGAGCGATAGATGCTTCTAACATTATTAAACCTGCTTTAGCAAGAGGAAAGATACAATTAATTGGAGCGACTACTACTTATGAATATCATAACTTTATAGAAAAAGATAAAGCCTTGAATAGAAGGTTTCAAATTATCATGATAGAAGAACCTACTAAAGATAAGACTAAAGAAATATTAAAAAAACTAAAGCCTTTGTATGAAGCATATCACTTTGTTAGTATTAGTGATGATATTATAGATTTAATAGTAGAGCTTTCTAGTACTTATATATATGAGTATTATCAGCCTGATAAATCTATAGATATCTTAGATGAAGTTTGTACTAAGGCATCACTATTAGAAAGTAAGAATGATACGGAACTTTTAAAAATCAATACAAAGCTTCAAGAAGTTATAAGTAATAAGAAGAAAGCGATTATTAAACAGGACTTTGATTTAGCTTCTACTTATAAAGAAAAAGAAAAAGAACTGCTTACTAAGAAGAATGAGTTAGAACTTAATTTAATGACTAAGAGAAAGGCTAAAAAGATTACTAAGGAAATGGTGGCAGATGTTATATATCTAAAGACTAAGATACCTGTTTATGAGATTAATAAGAGTAGTAGAAAGATTATAAATGACTTAGATAAAAACTTAAAGAAGGCGGTTTTAGGACAGGATGAGATTATTACTGATTTGTGTAATAGGGTTAAGAAGGTTAGACTTGGTTTTCAAGAAAAACCGCATATAGAATCTTTTTTATTCTGCGGTAGAACTGGAGTTGGTAAGACTTTATTAGTTAAAGAGTTTGCAAAACTTCTATATGGGGAATCTAACTTTATTAGACTTGATATGAGTGAATATAAAGAGGCTCATACGGTTAGTAAAATTATTGGTTCTCCTCCAGGTTATGTTGGTTTTGATAATCATTTAACTATTCTTGATACGATTAGAATGCATCCTCATTCTGTGGTATTACTTGATGAGATAGAGAAGGCTTCTAGCGAAGTTATGAAACTGTTTTTACAAGTGCTTGATGAAGGAGTTTTGACTGACTCTCGAGGTAGAAAGGTTAGATTTGATAATGTGTTTTTGTTTATGACTACTAATTTAGGGTATTCTAATGACTCTATAGGTTTTACAGATAGTAAGAACAATGTCGATATAGAAGAGTTTTTAGGTGTGGAATTTGTTAATAGAATAGGTAAGATTTATTACTTTAATGATATAAGTAGTGATGTTATTCACAAAATTGTGGAAAAAAGATTAAATGTCTTAATAGAAGGATTTAAAAAGAAAGATTTAAAGATAAAGATATCCCCAACAATTGTGGATAAAGTTATAGAGGAAAGTAATTATGAAAAGTTTGGAGCGAGAAGGGTTGATAAAGTTATAGATGAAGTGGTTACTCCTATTATTGTTGATGCATGGTATAATGGTAAGAAAGAGATAACAGTCTGACTAATTTAATATAACAGTGTTGACTATTTTAATATGATAGTATTGACTATTTTAATATGGTATTATTGACTAATTTAATATGTATATATTGTCTAATTTAACACAAGTATATTGACTTTTGTAATATTTAAATGTATTATTAAAGTGAAAGGCAGTGATGATTATGTATCCAAGAGAAGCGAAAGAGATAATTAAAAATATCAGTAAAACATTTAAAGTTTTATTAGTTACAGGGCCAAGACAAGTTGGGAAGACTACACTTTTACTTAGTTTAAAGCCTGATAATATGGAATATATAACTTTGGATGATGAAGTTTTAAGGGAACAAGCGAAGAGTGATCCTAAATTATTTTTAGAAGAACATCCTGCTCCTTTACTTATTGATGAAGTACAATATGCTCCTAATTTATTTTCTTATATTAAAATAAATGTTGATAGAGAAAATAAAAAAGGTATGTACTGGTTAACAGGTTCGCAACAATTTCATTTGATGAAAAATGTTAGTGAGTCATTAGCAGGACGTGTTGGTATTATTAATTTAAATAGTTTTATGTATTCGGAGATAGTTAAAAATGAAAGGAAAGAGTTATTTGATCCTGCTAAGTTAGATGAGTATAAAACAATGCCTAAGATAGATGTTAATAAATTATATGAGATAATATTTAAGGGTGGTATGCCTACACTTTATATGGAAAAAGATTTATCTCGTGATATTTATTTTAGTAGTTATCTTGAAACTTATATTTCTCGGGATGTTAAAGAATTAACAGAGATAGGAAATGAACTTAGTTTTAGAAAATTTATTGTAAGTGTGGCTTCAAGAACAGGAGAACAACTTAATTATACGGCTCTTGCTAACGATGCTTTGATTAGTGTTCCAACTGCAGTTAGATGGATGAGTATTTTAGTAACATCTGGACTTGTTTATTTACTTGAACCTTATATGAATAGTAAACTTAAAAGAATAACCCATTTACCTAAAATCGTATTTATGGATACAGGTCTTGCTGCTTATTTAGCAGGATATACTAGTGCAAGAGAGTTACAGCTTGGTTCTAGTTCAGGACATTATTTAGAAACATTTATTGTTAGTGAGATAATTAAAGCATATAATGCTAGAGGAATTACTCCTAATCTTTATTATTATCGTGATAAAGAGAAAAACGAAATAGACTTAATATTTTATAAGAATAATAAGTTATATCCTTTAGAAATTAAAAAGACTGCTATTCCTAAAAAAGAAATGATTAAGAATTTTAGTAAGTTAGAGAAAACTAAAAAAGAAATAGGTACTGGAGGAATAATATGTTTTTATGATACTTTGACTAAATTAGATGAAAATAATTATATTATACCTGTTTCTAATGTTATTAATTATAGTGAGTCTCAAGATTAAACTCTTGAGGCTTATTTGGTTGAGTATAGAATAAAGTGTACAATAAAGTAGATTATAAAGTGGACTATAAACTATACAATAAACTATATAATAAAGTAGATATATATAATGTAATAATATTATAAAAAATGATATATTTAGACTTATTTGTTATAGAAAAAGATATGATAATAAGATATAATATGGGTAAGTAAATGCAAAGGAGGTGTTATTATTTTAGACACTAATTTTAATCAGATAATTGAAATGATTGAAAAGAGAAAAAATAATGCATATAGAAAAGTAAATGAAGAAATGATTTTACTATATTTAGAAGTTGGCAAGTTTTTGTACGAATTAAAACAAAATAGTGCTTATGGTGATAAAATTACTACAAAAGCTGCCGAATTTATGAAGAATAATTATCCTAATATACGAGGATTTACTAAACGAAATATAGAGCGAATGGTTCAATTTTATAGTACGTATAAAGATGATGAGATTGCGACACCACTGGTGACGCAATTGTCATGGACAAACAATCTTCTTATTTTAAGTGGTTCTAAAACGAAAGAAGAAAGGCATTTTTATCTACAATTATCTATAAAGAATAATTATTCTAAACGTGAATTAGATAGACAGATTACGTCATCTTATTATGAAAGGTATATGCTTTCTAGTGGAAAACAATTACCAACAGTTACAAAAACTATTGATGAAGAAGATTATCCTAATACAAGAATTTTAGATACCTACAGCTTGGAATTTTTGGATTTACCTAAAGAATTTTCTGAAAAAGATTTAAAAAATGCTATTATTAAAAATTTAAAAGATTTTATTTTAGAAGTAGGGAAAGATTTTACTTTTATTGGAGATGAGTATAGAGTTCAAGTTGGCAACCATGACTTTTTTATAGATTTGTTATTTTATAATAGAGAGTTATCTTGTTTAGTAGCTTTTGAATTGAAATTAGGAGAATTTAAAGCAGAATATTTAGGGAAAATGAACTTATATCTAGAAGCATTAGACAGAGATGTTAAAAAAGAACAAGAAAATCCTAGTGTTGGAGTTATTCTTTGTAGTTCTAAAGATAAAGATGTTGTAGAATACTCACTTAGTAAGAATATGTCTCAAACTTTAATTTCTGAATATAAATTAAAGCTTATTGATAAGAAATTATTAGAAACAAAATTAAAAGAAATGAAATTACTAATAGAAAATAATGAATGATATTTTTTGAGAGGAGATATTTATTATGATTTATGTAAGCAAAGAAAAGGCAGAGTTTTTTGGTAATGATGATAAGTCTGGTTTTCAATATCCTATATTCGATAAAGATTTGGATTTATCTATTATTAAAATAAATGGAAGAAGTCCTAAAACAGGTTATCAAACTAATACTATATGTAAAGAATTGCTTTACATTATGTCTGGTAATGGCATTTTAGAAGTTAAAGGTAAGGATGAGATAATAGAGTTTAAAACTGGTGATGTAATTCTACTTGATAAAAATGAATGCTATGCTTTTGAAGGTGAGTTTGAAGCCCTTGTGCCTTGTACACCTGCTTGGACTAGTGAACAGCATAAATACGTAGATTAGCATATAAAATTATATTTAGGGAGGTAAAAATGAATTCAAGTTTTTATGAAATAAGTAGTGTTGTTTTAGGACTACGAAGTGAATATCAGAGAATGGAAAGTAAATTACAAGAATTAAGTAAATATGCAAGGATTGATAGTCAATACGATAATTTGCATTTTTCACTTAATAATAGAAATATTAATTATGATTTTACAAGCAAGAATAAAAGTCCTAACAGGATAGTATCAAGTACTTTGTTTGGATCTTATGTAGCAAAGAAAAATGGGAATTTTATTTCTGATAAAGCTTTAGAAATTATTAATAGTGACAAATTTAATGTGGTGGCAAGAGATATTTTAGATGATGAATTTTGTAGTAATATTGAGTTATCTACAATGCGTACAGATTTAGCTTTTAGAAATCAAGTAGTTAAAATAAATATTCATTCTGGAAGTATTCATATTTGTTTAGAAAATATTTTAAAGATGAAAAAACCAATTATTTTGTCTTATTATGCAGATAAAGATGAAATTTATTTTAAAAAAGTAAAAGGTATTTTAACTGAACATGATATTAATAGAGTGTTAGGAGTTTTAGTGACTAAAAGTGCATTTACTAGTTATCATAGAAAATTAATAGATGGTAGTTGTGATAAAAATGTTGATGTAGTAATGAATCGAAGATTAAGTAATAGTTGTAATTTTGATATTGTAGAAGAAAGTGATAAGTATGTTTTACAAAAGAAGAAATCGTTATAGTTTGTAGTGAAAAAATATAATAAATAATAAAGTAAAAATGAGCGAGGTGAAAAAACTGTATGGAAAATTATAAAATAAGAGAAGTAGTATTTGGATTAAGGAATGAATATTTAAGGATTGGGAAAAAAATGCAGGAATTAAATCAATATGCAGAACTTAATACTAAAAGATTTAGGTTTTTAAATGAGGATTTGCGTTTTCAAATTAATAATGGAGATTTAGGTTATTATTACTCATCTAGCCGTGATGATTGTTATTTGGTAAATTTATATGGCGATTTAAGAAAAGAAAATAATTCTTATATTTCTGATGATATCTTAGAAATTAATGATATTGATAGTTTTAATGCTTTGGCAACAGATATTTTAAATGATGATTTTAGTAAAAATATTGATTTATCTATAGAGTTTAATAATTGTGATGATAATGCTCAAATGATTAAAATAAATATTAACTCTGGTTATATTCGTATTTGGTTAGACAATATGTCTAAGCTAAAGAAATCGATGAATATGATTTATTGTGCTCCAGGTACGAGGTTTTGCTATCCTAGGGGTGATATAATTTGGATTAATAAACAAAGAAGATTTGTTACAAAAAATGATATAGATGATTTTCTTGATATTCCAGTTCCTAAAGATATGTTATCTAATTATCATAGAAATGTGATAGATAGAAGTGATAATAATAAATATTTAGAATTGCTAATGAGAAAATGGTTTATGGCAAGTGGTAATTTTGAAATAATAGATGATAGTAATAAGGTTGTTCTAAAAAAAGTATATAGCCCTTATGGTATAAAAAGTATATAATAAAATGACTAATTAGAAAGAGGCGATGTTATGAAATTATATAATACTCTTACAAGAAGTGTAGAAGAGTTTGTACCAATAGATAAGAATGAAGTTAAGATGTATACTTGTGGTCCTACTGTTTATCACTATGCTCATATTGGTAATTTAAGGACTTATATAATGGAAGACGTGTTAGAGAAAACTTTAAATATGTTAGGTTATAAAGTTAAACGTTGTATGAATATTACTGATGTGGGACATTTGTCAAGTGATTCTGATAGTGGTGAGGATAAAATGCTTAAAAGTGCTAAAAAAGAGCATAAATCAGTATTAGACATTGCTAAGTTTTACACTGATGAATTTAAAAAAGATACAGAAAAGCTTAATATTAATTGGCCTAGTATTGTTAGTCCTGCAACTAGTAATATAGATTCTTATATAAAGATGATAGAAAAATTACTAGAAGAGGGTTATGCTTATAAAGCTGGTGGTAATGTTTATTTTGATACTTCTAAACTTAGTGATTATTATATTTTAACTAATCATAAAGTAGATGATATGGTAGTGGGAGTACGTGAAGGAGTTGAGTTTGATAGTAATAAGAAAAATCAAGCTGACTTTGTTTTATGGTTTACTAAGTCTAAATTTGATTCTCAAGAATTGAAATGGGATAGCCCTTTTGGAGTAGGTTATCCTGGGTGGCATATAGAGTGTTCTTGTATTGCTATTAAAAATTTAGGAGAATACCTTGATATTCATTGTGGTGGCGTTGATAATATCTTTCCTCATCATACTAATGAAATTGCTCAGAGTGAAGCTTATTTAGGCCATAAATGGTGTAATTATTGGGTACATGGAGAACATTTAAATGATAAAAGTGGTAAGATGAGTAAAAGTAAGGGAGATATACTTACTGTTAGTACTTTAGAAGATGGGGGCTTTAATCCTTTAAGTTATCGTTATATGTGTTTAGAGTCTCATTATCGTAAACCTTTACTTTTTACTTATGAAGCTTTGAGTCAAGCTGAGAATGCTTATAAGAAACTTAAAAATAGAGTATCTTTACTTAAAGATGAAGGAGAACTTGATGAGACGATAGTTAAGACATATTTAGATAAGTTTAAAGATGCTTTATCTCTTGATATGAATACAGCGATGGCTTTAACAGTTCTTTATGAAGTATTGAAACTTGATACTAGTGATAAGACTAAGAAATATTTAATTAGGGAATTTGATAAAGTTTTAAGTTTAGATTTACTAAAAAATGATATAATAGATATTGATGATGAGATAAAAAGTTTAATAGAGAAGAGGAATATTGCTAAGCAAAATAAAGATTATGCCGAAGCGGATAGGATTCGTGATTATTTAGAAAGTATTGGATTTCGTTTAATAGATAGTAGGGAAGGTACTACTATAGAGAAAATATAGGAGGTTTTAAATGTTTTATTATATGTATTTTGGTTATGGACTTATTATAATTGCTTTTCTTATAACTCTTATTGCAGATATTTATTTAAGAACAAGATATAAAAAATATAAAAAAGTCAAAGTTAAAAGTGGTATGACAGGTGCAGAAGTTGCTCGTGAAATATTAAAAAGTAATGGTTTAGAGAATGTTTATGTTGTAGAGACAAGAGGATATTTAACTGACCATTATGATCCAAGAAGTAAAGTAGTTAGACTTTCAACTGATATTTACAATGGAGACTCTATTGCAAGTGTTAGTGTGGCTGCTCATGAATGTGGACATGCTGTTCAAGATAAAGAGGGATATTTCTTTTTGAAATTTAGATCTTTCTTAGTTCCTATTGTTAACTTTAGTTCTAAATTTGGTTATTTAGCAGTTTTAATTGGTCTTATCTTTGGAGCGATGAACCTTGCTTGGGTAGGCATATTTCTTTTAGTGGCAATACTTTTATTTCAACTTATTACATTACCTGTGGAATTTAATGCTTCAAATCGTGGTAAAATGTTTCTTAGTAAACTTAAAATAGTTGATAATAGTGAAAGAAGTATGGCTAGTTCTATGTTAAACTCAGCAGCGATGACTTATGTCGCTTCACTTATTTCAACATTATTAGAACTACTTAGACTTGTATTAATAGTTATGGGTAATGATAGAGATTAGACTTTATAGTCTTTTTTCTTTAGGAGTGTGTTTATGGATATTAGATGTGTTAATTCTTTGGTACTTGCTTATCTTGGTGATGCTGTGTATGAAGAATATATTAGAATGTATTTAGTCGAGAAAAAATTTAATAAAGTTAATGACTTACAAAGAGAATCTATTAATTATGTTAGTGCGAAAAGACAGGCATTTTTCTTAGATGAAATGTTAGATAGAGACTTCTTTAATGAAGATGAGATTAGCGTTATAAGGCGAGCTAGAAATGCTAAGAGCCATTCTAATCCAAAGGGATGTAGTGTGATAGAATATAAAAAGGCAACGGCTCTTGAGGCTTTAATTGGGTATTTAAAACTTGAGAATAAAGAAAATAGAATCGATGAAGTTATGAATTATATAGTGGAGGAATTATGTTAGTATATGGAAGAAATGTAGCGGAAAGAATATTTAAGGATGAAAAACTTTTAAAAAAAGTTAGAAAATTGAAAATTGAGGAGAAATATTACTTGAAAATTCAAAATCTACTAGGGGAATTTTCAAAATCTAAGATAAAATTGGCTCGAAAATCGGAAATTGATAATTTGACCAAAGATAATCATCAAGGTATAATCATCGATATGGAGGACTACCGGTATACTCCTTTAAATAAAATACTAGAAAAAGAATATGATAAAGTTCTTATTTTAGATCATATTCTTGATCCTCATAACTTTGGGGCCATTATTAGAACAGCAGTGGCTGCAGGTTTTAATGCTATTATCATTCCTAATGATAGACAAGTACTTGTTAATTCTACTGTTGTTAAGACTAGTGTGGGGGCAGTATTTGATATTGATATAGTCTTAGTTACTAATATTAATAATACTATTAAAACCCTTAAAGATAATGGTTTTTGGATATATGGTACAGTTATGAATGGCAAAGACTATAGAGATGTTAATTATGATGGTAAGACTTGTCTTGTCATTGGTAATGAAGAGAAAGGTATGAGTAAATTAGTTAAAGAGTCTTGTGACTTTCTAATTACTATTCCTATTAGTTCTAAAATAGATAGTTTAAATGCATCTGTGGCAGCGGGTATATTGATATATGAGGTAGTCCGAAGTAGAAAGTAGGAGTTATGAAATACAATGATTATGAACTATTAGATTTAATTTATGATAATGATGAAGTAGCTTATGATATTATGCTTAATAAGTATAAACCTATTATCTATAATAAAGCTTTAGAGTATTATAACTACTTAAAAGATAATAAGTGTACAGGGTTTACTTTGGAGGATTTTTATGAAGAGGGTATCATTGCTTTTAATAATGCTGTTAGAAATTATGATCCTAATAAAGGGAGCTTGTTCTATTCTTATCTATTAGTATGTTTATCATCTGGGTTTAATCTCTTGTATAGAAATATACTTAAATTAAAGAATAGACCTCTTTTAAAATATAAAGAGTTAGATTTTGAAGTAAGAGACTCTAGGGCAGTAGATCCATATGATGATATAGATAATTTAGATATATATAATAAATTAGATGACTATTTAGATAGTTTAAGTCAATTAGATTCTGCTATTATTACTTTAAGAATAAATAACTTTAAATATTCGGAAATATCTAATCTTTTAGATGTTAGTTCTTCTCATATTAGTAGAGTTGTTAAAGCGATGAGGGAAAAATTTAAATTTTGTGGTTGACAATTCTTACTTTTCTTTGCTATTATCTTTCTAATCTTTAGAAGAGGTAGTGATATTATGAGAGGTTCTTTAAATATATTTAATAATTAATAAAAATGGCTTTTTTGGTAAGCCGTTTTTTTGTAAATAAATTTAGGAAGGAGTGATATGATGATAACTATTGATGATGTACTTGCTAAAGTTAAAGAGAATAATATAGGAGGAGAAGAAGTTATTAGAAGAGCCTATTTGCTAGCTTCTAAGCTTCATGAAGGACAGTTTAGACAGAGTGGAGAGCCTTATATAACTCATCCTTTGCATGTCGCTTATATTCTAGCTTGTACTTATAACGATGTAGAGACAATAATAGCAGGGCTTTTACATGATACTATTGAAGATACTGATATAACTTTAAGTGAGATAGAGTCTATATTTGGAAGTAATGTGGCAAGACTTGTTGATGGAGTTAGTAAATTAAAAGGGCTAAACTTTTCTAGTAAGAGTGAAAAAGTAGAGGCTAATACTGCTAAGATATTAAGAGCGATTAATGAAGATATTAGAGTTATTTCTATTAAATGTGCTGATAGATTACATAATATGGAAACTATTGGTTTTAAAACAGAGTTTAAACAAAAAGAGAATGCTCTTGAGACAATAGATTTGTATGTTCCTTTGGCATATCGTATTGGTATGTATGAGATAAAGAAAAAATTAGAGGATTTATCTTTTAAAGTATTAAATCCTTTGGAATATGAAGATACTTCAAGAAAAATAAATGACTATTTAAATGAAAATAAAGAAACTTTAGATTATGTTGTTTATAAGACGGAAAAAGTTTTAAGAGATAATGGTATTAATTGTGTTGTTAAGTTAAGAGTAAAAGAAGTTTATAGTACTTATAAAAAGATGCTTAAATTAAATAAAAGGCAAAGAAAAGTTAGTAGTCAAGAAACTAGTATTGTTACTATAGATGCGATACATGATTTGTTTGCACTTAAGATTGTTACTGATGAGTATTTGGATTGTTATAAAGCTTTAGGTGTTATACATAAAGAGTATGATATTGATTCAACAAGATTTAAAGAATTTATTGCTGGACCCAAAACTAATTTATATAGGTCTTTGCATACTGTTTTATGTATTAATAATTGTTTAGTGCAGGCTCAGATTAGGACTAAGGAGATGGATATGGTTGATACTTATGGGCTTCCTTATTATATTTATTCTAAGAATAAACCATTTAGTGAAGTACAAGATGAGATAAGAGATAGTTTACAATTTTGTAAAGACCTTAACTTTCTTAGTGAATACTTTGAAAGAAATGATTTGTATGTAGAGAAAGTTAAAAAAGAGTTATTTGCTAAAGAAAATGTTTATGTTAGGACTAAAAATAATAAGACTATTGAATTGCCTTTAGGTTCTACTCCTATAGATTTAGCATTTCTAGAAAGTGATAATACTGGTTATAATTTAGGAAGAGTTATTGTTAATGGAATAGAAGTACCACTTGATTATCAATTAAAAAATAATGATAGAGTCTCTTTTATAATGGGAGGTAGTCCTGAAGATTATTGGTTGGATTCTGCTAAAACGACAAGAGCGAAAGAGAAGATACTTAAATATAAACGGGCTTGTAATTACTCTTAAAATGCTATAAAATGATAGTATAAGAATAGAACGATAGAAAGCAGTGATGCCTATGGGAGAGATAATTAGATTTCCTTTTGAAGAGACATTAGATGAGTATACTAAGACTTATCATAATAATGATGAGTATACACGTCTTTTTTATGTAATGGATTCTACGATGAAGTATATTCATGGTAAAGGGTATTATGTTATTAACTTTAATCCTAAAAATATAGTAGTAGGGGTCACTAATGATAATAGAGATTTTGTTAATTTTAAGAGTTTAGATGTAATGGATGATGATATAACTAATAAAATTAATAATAATATATATAACTTAGCTTTCTTGGAGATAGGTCTTTTATCAGAGACTTTGGAGCATTTAAGACCTGACTTTTTAAAACAGAACTTTTCACAGTTTAAGATATTTATACCAGAGAACTTAGTTAATTATTATCAGATGATAGTAGTTAATGGAGGACATACTTATTTGTGTGATTATTTAGAGATTAAAAATAAACAGGAGATTACAAAACTTAATAAGGCTCTTCTAGAAGAAGGAGGAGCTAGTAAGGGTAGAAGTTATGTTAAGAGTACCGGTCATTATGGTAATGATGATGAAATAATTGTTCCTATGAAATTACCTAATCAAGATAATAAAGATAATATAGCAGCTTTTGTTACGAATTATGCTTTAGCTTTCGTTATAATTGCTAGTAGTTTATTAATACCTATTATTGCTTTCTTATTAGGAGCTAAGTAGGAAATATAAGGAGGAGTTTATGGGGATAGAAAAAATGGGTTCTTTAGAGGGAAGAGCTATAAGAAATGGAAGAGCTATTGATATGCAATGGCTAAGAGAGAACGAAGTTAATGAAATGAGAACTTCACATGATGTTGATGAAACAAAGGATTCGAGTGATTATATTGATCCAGAATCTTATAAACAGGAGCTTGAGGAATTAAGAGAAATATTGAAAAATATGGATAAAGAAGATGAAAAAGAAGATGCAGATGTATTGGATTCTTCTTCTAATTTATATGGGCAAGATGTTACATCAAATGAAAGAAAAAAGTTAGAAATATATACTGAACAAGATGCAGAAGCAGAGAGACAAAAAGGTTTTGCTATTCCAAGACAGTATGTTGTTTTGAATGGAGATAAATATTATTTTTCTCAAGAGTATATTGCAACTCCTAAGACTAGTGAGGAGTTAGAAGCTGATAGAATAAGTCAAGAGTTAGCAGCTGCCGCTGGTATTGAAGTTCCAGAAAGTTCAACTTTTAAAAATTCTCATTATGCCAATACGGGATTACTTCCTAATGGTAATATGATATTAAAAGATCCAACTGGTATGATGGGAATGGTAGATTCTTATGGTGATATTTTAATAGATTTTAAATATCATTCTATAAAGCCTATAACTAATAGAAATAACGAAATTGTACATGATAATTGCTTTATTGCAGAGACCAATAATTCTCATTTTAGTGAAAAAATTAATAATGTTGTTTATTCTACTGGAATAATTGAAAGTGATGGTACAGAACTATATCCTATTGATGAAAGTGATGTAGAGACGATTAGATATGATGATGAAAACGATATATTACATTGCTGTAATTATAATGATTGGGTTGGACTTGCTTATTCTAAAACGGGATTTGAGAAAGATATAAAAACTATATATGGTTATGAATTAGAATCTGGGTATGATAGATACTCTGATTTAGAAGATAAAATTTTTGGATAATTTAATAAAGTATAGATTAATTCAAGGTCTATACTTTTATTATTCTCTATTTATAGAAAATTTGTTTGACTAATTAGTATACTTATGGTATATTTTGGTAGTAGAAAAATGTATTATTTTGTATTATAATATATAACGTTTTAAGGAAGTGGTATTTGTGGATAAAATAATAGTTAAAGGTGCTAGAGAAAACAATTTAAAGAATGTTTCGATAGAATTACCTAAGAATAAATTAATTGTAATGACTGGTGTTAGTGGTAGTGGTAAATCTTCTCTTGCTTTTGATACGATATATGCTGAAGGACAAAGAAGATATGTAGAGAGTTTATCTGCTTATGCTAGACAGTTTTTAGGGGGAACAGAAAAGCCTGATGTTGACTCTATAGAAGGTCTTAGCCCTGCTATTAGTATAGACCAGAAGACGACTAGTAAGAATCCTCGTAGTACTGTTGGTACTGTTACTGAGATATATGATTATTTACGTCTTTTATTTGCAAGAGTAGGGGTTCCATATTGTCCTAATCATAATATTCCGATAACTAGTCAAAGTATTGAAGAGATGACTAATAAAATATTGGAACATGACATGGGAACTAAACTCGTTATTATGGCTCCTGTTGTTCATGGAGAGAAAGGTACTCATAAAGATTTACTTGATGATTTAAGGAAACAAGGGTTTGTTAGAGTTAGAATAAATGGAGAAATGCATGATTTAACTGAGGAGATTAACTTAGAGAAAAATAAGAAGTCTAATATTGAAGTAATTGTTGATAGAATTGTTTTGAAAGATGGTATTAGAAGTAGATTATTTGAGTCTTTAGAGGTTGCGACTAAACTCAGTAAAGGTAAAGTCGTAGTAGATTTTCTTGGGGACAAAGAAGTAGTTTATTCAGAAGATTTTGCATGTCCATATTGTGATTTTTCACTACCTGAACTTGAACCTCGTCTATTTAGTTTTAATGCGCCTTATGGAGCATGTCCTGAATGTAAAGGGCTTGGTATTAAGTTAAAAATAGACCCTGATTTAGTTATTCCTGATAAGAGTAAATCATTAAAAGATGGAGCGATTGTTACTCTTGGTGATGATACTGATAATATTTATTATAAAAGACTTGAGTGTATGTGTAAGCATTATAAGATTAGTACTAGTAAACCATTTAAAAAGTTAACAGAAAGAGAGAAAGACTTAATCCTTTATGGAAGTGATGAGTTAATTCATTTTAACTATAAATCTAAAAGTGGTAATGTTACTAATCAAACTGATTACTATGAAGGTATTATCAATAATCTAGAACGTCGTTATATGGAAACATCAAGTAGTTGGATTAGAGAATGGTTAGAGAAGTTTATGATAGAGCAGACTTGTGAAGTTTGTGGTGGGGCTCGTTTAGCTGATAATGTGCTTTCTGTTAAAGTAGGTAAGAAAAATATTTATGAAGTAACGTGTATGAGTGTTAAAGAGCTTATTACTTTCTTTGATAAATTAAAACTTAGTGAAGAGAAGATGCAGATAGCTGACCTTATTCTTAAAGAGATTAAATCACGTTTATCTTTCTTAAAAAATGTAGGACTTGAATATTTAACTCTTGCCAGAAGTGCGGGAACATTAAGTGGTGGAGAGGCACAACGTATTAGACTAGCAACACAAATAGGTTCTCGTTTAACAGGGGTACTTTATGTTCTTGATGAACCTAGTATAGGACTTCATCAAAGAGATAATGATAGACTTATTAATTCTTTACTTGAAATGAGAGATTTAGGTAATACTTTAATAGTTGTAGAACATGATACCGATACAATGCTTGCTGCTGATTACCTTGTTGATGTTGGCCCTGAAGCAGGAGATAGAGGTGGAAAGATTGTCGCAGCAGGTACACCAGAAGAAGTAATGAAGTGTGATGAGAGTATTACAGGACGTTATTTAAGTGGAAAAGAAAGTATTCTTGTACCTAAAACAAGAAGAAAAGGTACTGGTAAGTTTATAACTATTAAAGGTGCTAAGGAGAACAATTTAAAAAATATAGATGTTAAAATTCCTCTTGGAACATTCACCCTAGTAACTGGTGTTAGTGGTAGTGGTAAGAGTAGTTTAATTAATGAGATACTTGTTAAAGCGGCTTCTAATACTTTATATAAATCTAAAGTTAAACCTGGTAAACATGATAAAATATTAGGACTTAATAATATTGATAAACTTGTTGATATATCACAGTCACCAATTGGAAGAACTCCTAGAAGTAACCCTGCAACATATACAGGGGTATTTGATGATATTAGAGAGCTTTTCACTAATACTAAAGAAGCGAAGATGTATGGCTTTGAGAAGAATAGATTTTCCTTTAATGTAAAAGGTGGTAGATGTGAAGCTTGTAGAGGAGATGGAGTTAAGAAAATAGAGATGCATTTCTTACCAGATGTTTATGTTCCTTGTGAAGTTTGTCATGGTACAAGGTATAATAGAGAAACTTTAAACATTTACTATAAAGAGAAGAACATTGCAGATGTCTTAGATATGCGAGTTAGTGAGGCCTTAGAATTCTTTAGTAATGTTCCTAAGATTAAAAATAAACTTCAAGTATTAGAAGATGTAGGACTAGGATATATTAAATTAGGACAAAGTGCTCCAACACTAAGTGGAGGGGAAGCAGAGAGAGTTAAACTTGCTAAAGAGTTACAGAAAAAGCCAACTGGTAAAACTTTGTATGTTCTAGATGAACCAACAACAGGACTACATTCTGCAGATATTAAGAAGTTACTTGCAATTTTACAGAAAATAGTCGATAATAAAGATACAGTACTTGTTATAGAGCATAATCTAGATGTTATTAAATGTGCTGATTATATTATTGATTTAGGTCCAGAAGGAGGAGATGGAGGAGGTAGTGTAGTTGCTACTGGTACTCCAGAAGAGATTAGTAAAGTTAAAGAATCTTATACAGGACAATTTTTAAAGAAAATGTTATAAATTATAGGAGGAGACTATGAAGATAATTGTAACGACAAAAGAGAAAATCAGATTAAATAGATTTTTAGAATGGCTTTTGTATTTTGCAAGTTACTCTATAGTCTTCTTTTTAGTTTCTAAATTTTTTAAAACTTTTTATATTGACCCTCATCATCCTCTTCTTTTTTCAATATTAGCTTCATTTATAATATATATTTTAAATCAGACTGTTAAACCCTTGTTAGTTAGATTTACAATACCAGTGACGGCTCTTACTTTTGGTCTTTTCTATCCATTTATCAATTTATTTATTTTAAAACTTACAGATTGGATTTTAGGTAAGTATTTTAATCTTTTGGATATATGGGTTGCTCTTGCTATATCAATATTAATTTCTGTGGCAAATGTTTTAATAGAAGAGTTTGTCATTAAACCAATTATTAGAAAGGTTAAACATCATGGATAGGGTGCTTTTAGATTTAGGCTTTATAAAAATATATTATTACTCTATCTTTATTCTTTTAGGAGTTATAGCAGGAGGAGTCCTTGTCTTTTTAGAGCTTAGAAAAGAAAAAGTTAATAAAGATGAACTATTTGATATGTTTTTCTATACTATTATCTTTGCATTTTTAGGAGCAAGGGCTTATTATGTGTTGTTTAATTTATCATATTACTTGTCTAATCCTATAGAGATACTTTATATATGGCATGGTGGTCTTGCTATTCATGGAGGGATACTCGGTGGACTTTTATATCTTTGGTATTATAGTAAGAAGCATAAATTAAATCTTTTAAAACTTTTGGATATACTAGTAGTAGGTCTTATTATAGGACAAGCGATAGGTAGATGGGGTAACTTCTTTAATAGTGAAGCTTATGGGTATGTTACATCATATGGTTATTTAAAGAGCTTATATATACCAGAATTTATTATTAGAGGTATGTATATTAATGGAGATTATTATATGCCAACATTTTTCTTTGAGTCAATTTGGAATGTAATTGGTTTTATAATTCTTTTAGTAATTAGAAAGTTTTATAAGAACTTAAAGACTGGACAGTTAATGGGATTTTATATGATGTGGTATTCATTCATTAGATTTATAATAGAAGGGATGAGACTAGATAGTTTAATGTTAGGGCCTATAAGAGTGGCTCAGCTTGTATCGGTTGTCTTGTTTGTCGTAGGAGTTTACTTTGTCTTTATTAGAAGAAATAAGAAGTTATATAGAGAGGATGTGCTTTATGAAATTTAAGGGGAGTAGGGAGATAGAAACCAATAGATTAGTTTTAAAGCCTCAAACAATGAAGGAACAAAAAAGGCTTTGGGAAATATTGATGCTTGATGATGTCAATAAATATTATTTAACTGTTCCCATTAAATTTAGAAATAAACTTACTGATTGGAATTTACAAGAAAAATATTATAAAACAAAAATAGAACATGCTAATGATAAAGATGTTTTTTGTTGGAGTATATTTTTAAAAGATACTGATAAGTGTATAGGGCAGGTTGATTGTCATGTGAATAATGATAAACAATCTTTTGTAGATGTTTATGATGTAGGGTGGTATATTGATCCTTTATATCAAGGTAATGGTTATTGTACGGAAGCTGCTAGAGCTATGTTATATTATATGTTTGCAGAGTGTGATATTAAAAAAATAATAACTGGAGCAGCAATAGACAATATAGCATCATGGAAAGTTATGGAAAAGCTAGGATTTTGTAGAAAAAAAGAAATAAAAAAGGTTCAGTATACCTTTTTAGATGAATTAACTGATATTTATGTATATACTATTGATAGAGAAACTTTTTTACATTAAATAATTAGAGGAGGTCTTTATGAATAATAAATATAAAGTAGTAATTGTAGGTTGTGGGGTGGCAGGAATGACTGCAGCTTTATACTTAAATAGAGCAGGTATTGATTGTATTATTTTAGAGAAGTCTATGCCGGGAGGACAGATAGTTGATAATGGAAATATTATGAACTTTCCTTCATATGAATCTATCAGTGGAAGTGATTTAGCTTTAAAGATGTTAAAACAGATTACTGATTTGGGTGTTCCTGTAAAATATGAAGAAGTTAAGGATATTAAGGTAGATAAAGAGAAAAAGGTTATTACTAGTAAGGGTGAGTATATCTGTGATTATGTAATAATTGCAACTGGTCGTAAACCTAAACTACTTGGTGTTAAAGGTGAAGATGAACTTAGGACTAAAGGAATAAGTTACTGTGCTGTTTGTGATGGTGCTTTATATAAAAATAAAGATGTAGTTGTTGTGGGAGCAAGTGATGCAGCCTTTGAAGGGGCAATATACTTAAGTAAGTTAGCATCAACTGTTACTGTTTTATATCGTAATGAGTTTAGAGCGAAAGCTTATTTACAAGAGATGATTAAGAAAATAGATAATATTTCTTTTGTAAGAGGAGAAGTAGAAAGTTTTTCTAAAGATGATAAAATTACTATTAAGACAAAAGAAGGTAATGATATAATTACTGATGGAGTATTTATATATATAGGACAAATTCCTAATGCTAACTTTTTATCATCATTAGATATTTTAGATGATAGAGGTTATGTTAAAACGGATGATAATTTAATGACTTCTATTGATGGAATTTATGCCGTAGGAGATGCTTTAAATAAATATGACTATCAAATAGTTATTGCTATGGGAGAAGCAGCTAAAGTTGCATTAGAGATTTCAAGGAGATGAGTAGTAGATGAATAATAAAAAAATAGTTGTTTTTGGAGGGGGAACAGGACTTTCTTATTTGCTTAAAGGACTTAAAGACTTTCCTTTAGATATAACTGCTGTTATTACAGTATCTGATGATGGAAGAAGTACAGGTAAATTAAGAGAAGAGTTTCATGCTCCTGCTGTTGGAGATATTAGACAAGTACTTAGTAGTTTATCTTCTACTAGTGATAATATTAAGAAAATGTTAGAATATCGCTTTAATACAACAAGTGATTTAGATGGACATGCATTAGGTAACTTAATACTTATTTCTCTTTTAAATATTACAGGGAGTTTAAAAGAATCTATTAATGAACTTTGTACTCTTTTAGATATTAAAAATAAAGTATTACCATTAACAGAAGATGCTAATGTAACACTTATGGCAGAAATGATGGATGGTAGTATTGTAGAGGGAGAAGCTTCTATTACTAAGAGTGAGAAGAAAGTAAAAAAACTTTTCTATAAAGAACAACCTAAAGTGTTAGAAGAAGTTAAAACTGCTATTGGGGAAGCAGATTTAATCATCTTTAGTATGGGAAGCATTTATACTAGTTTACTTCCTCATCTTATTTCTACAGAAGTTATTGAATGTTTAGATAGGACAAAAGCTCCTATTATGTATTTATGTAATATCGTAACACAACCTGGAGAGACTGATGACTTTACTGTAAGTGACCATGTTAACCTTATAAATAGTTATTTAGGTAAACATAAGCTTGATGCTGTTATTGCCTCAAATTCTAAAATAAGTGAAGAGATGGCTTTAAGGTATTCTAATAAAGAAAGAAAAGACCCAGTTAAAATAGATTATCCAGTTTTATCTAAGTTAGATACTGAATTTATTGAAGCAGATTTACTTACTATTGCCGATGGAACTCTTAAGCATCATAGTCAGAGACTTAGTTCTTTAATCTTTTCTTACTTAATGAAATAGGGGGAATGTCTTATGTCTTTTACTGGTACAGTAAAAAATGAAATAACTACATTAAAAATAACTGAGACTGCTAAAATAGCTTTAATCTCAGGCTTTTTTCGTAATAATTATCAGATAATTAAAGATTCTATTACTATTAGTAGTGAGAATGATACTGTTATAGCATACTTAAAAGAATTACTTGATAGTTATGAAGAGATATCTTATAGTGAAGAGCTTTTAGATAATAATAATTTCAGTAAAAATAAACTTAAAGCTTTAGTTATTGCCTTTGGAGATGACTTTATTAAAGAAACTTTTTGTATTGATAGTGAAGTTGTTCCTAGTTATTTAGTAGAGTCTGATGATGAGGTTAGAGGTTATTTAAGAGGAGTTTTCTTGAGTAGTGGTAGTATTAATGACCCTAAGACTAGTAGATATCATTTAGAGTTTTTAATAGAAAGAAGCGAAGAAGCTGTTTTTGTTCAGAAACTTCTTAATACTTATTCACTTAATGCTAAATTATTAAGTCGTGATAAAGGATTTATGATATATATTAAAGAAGCTGATAAGATAAGTGATTTTTTAAAGATAATTGGTTGTAGTAAGGCAGTGCTTTATTATGAAGAGATAAGAGTTTATAGGGATGCTAAAAATAAAACTAATCGTCTTAATAATTGTGAACAAGCAAATATGGATAGAGTAATAGATTCAGCGATGGAACAGTTAAATTATATTAAGATACTTGAAGATAATATGGCGATAGAATTACTTGATGATAAGACTAAAGAAGCTTTAGAATATCGTAAGAAATATCAAGAGGCTTCATTAAAAGAACTAAGTGAGATTATCAGCTTAGAGACTGGTAAAAAAATCACTAAGTCAGGACTTAATCATAGATTTAGGAAGATTAAAGAGTTAGCACTTAAGTTTTTAGATAATTAAATAGCAACCTTAAAAACTACAAATTGCCGAATAAAAAGCTCACAAATTGCCGAATAAAAAGTCTACAAATTACCGAAAAGCATTGAAAAAAGTATTATTTAATGTTAAAATTATTTCAAAAGGAGACCTTAAAATGGAAAAATATAAAAGTAGAATTGCTGATGAAATATTAGAAAGGAAACTAAAAGGTAAAGGTGCTGTTTTGATAGAAGGACCTAAATGGTGTGGGAAAACAACTACAGCAGAGCAAATTTCAAAAAGTGTATTATATATGGCTGATCCAGCGAATCAAGAACAAAATTTAACTCTTGCAGACATTAATCCTGCTTTATTATTAACTGGCGATACTCCTAGGTTAATTGACGAATGGCAACTTGCTCCAAAGTTATGGGATGCAATTAGATTTGAAGTAGATCATAGAGGGGAAGAAGGACAATTTATTCTTACTGGTTCAGCTGTTCCTGTAGATAGAAGTAAAATCGCACATACTGGGACTGGAAGGTTTTCATGGTTATTAATGAGACCTATGACTTTATATGAATCAGGAGAATCAACTGGTACTATAAGTCTTAAAGATTTATTTAATAGCCCGTCCACTGTTAATGGAATAAATAATCTATCACTTGAAGATATTGCCTATTTATGTTGTAGAGGAGGATGGCCAAGAAGTATATTTTTAGATAAAGATATTGCTTTAGACTCAGCTTTTGATTATTATGATGCAATTGTTAATTCTGATATATCCAGAGTTGATGGTGTTAGTAGAAATCCTCTTAGAGTAAAGAATTTAATGAGAAGTTATGCTAGAAATATTGGTAGCCAAGCATCAATAGAAACAATAAAAAATGATATGATAAATAATGATTCTTTTGCTTTAGATACAGATACAGTTTTTTCATATATTAATGCTTTGAAAAAAATATTTGTAATAGAAGAGTCTCCAGCATGGAATCCAAATTTAAGAAGTAAAACTGCTATAAGAACTTCTGATACTAGATATTTTATTGATCCTTCTATTGCAACTGCTAGTCTTGGAATAGGACCAGAAGATTTAATTAATGATTTAAATACTTTTGGTTTGGTATTTGAAACATTATGTGTTAGGGATTTAAGGGTTTATGCAGAAAGTATAAATGGAAGTGTTTATCATTATAGAGATTCATCTTCTTTAGAATGTGATGCTGTTATACATTTAAGAAATGGTTCTTATGGACTTGTTGAAATAAAACTAGGTGGCGATAAACTAATTGATGAAGGTACTAAAAATTTAATTAAAATGCAAAATAAAATAGATACTGAAAAAATGAAAAAACCATCATTCATGATGGTATTAACTGCAACTGGTAATTATGCTTATAAGCGTGATGATGATGTTTATGTTATTCCTGTAGGATGCTTGAAAAATTAATTAAGATGAATACTTTTATATATTTTCTTTCTATCAGTTCTACCTACAACGTAGTCCATAGAAGCATTATAAAAGTTTACTATATATAGTAATTTGTGTGTAGTAGGGCATCTTGCCCCTGTTTCAAAACTAGAATAGGTTGTTTGAAAGAAGCCTATTTTATCACTTAATTTGGCTTGTGTTAAGTGATTTTCTTTTCTTAGTTCTAATAGCCTTTCACATATCTTTTTATAATCAATTTTTAACTTTTCACTATGTTCTATTTTGTTAGATATACCTAATAAATAATCTAAATTAACATCATAATAATTAGCTAGTACATTAATCTTTTCTAAAGGTATATCATTAGAGCATTTTTCCCATTTAGAATAAGTATTTTCTTTTACATTTAAAATTTTTGCAATGTCCTTTTGCAATAAACCATTATTATGGCGTAATATAGCCATTCTGTTTCCATTTTCTACCACTTTTATCACCAGTTTTATTGTAAGTAGGAAAAGTTAATACTTGAAGATAATTGGACTTTATGTGCTAAAAAATGAAAAAGTTGTAATTTTAAATATTTAGATAAATTTAGGCTTAGATATTGTATTTTCTCCTAGGGGATTTTGAAAATTGCTAAGAAAAATGTCTTGAATTTAGAAAAATCGTAATTTTGCAAAGCATTTCTTTTCTGTTATAGTGTCTTTAGAAAGAGATATTATGTGTGAGAGGAGGTGCTTTTTATATTTAGTGAATATGTTAAACCTATGGAAGTAATTGTTGATAGAATAGAGAATAATTTAGTAGTAGTTGAACTTGATAAAGGTAGGGTTATGACTTATCGAATAGATAAACTTCCTTCTGTTAAAGAGGGTGATGTTTTAGAGATTGATAGTGATACTAAAGAAGTCTTTGTTAATAAGAAGAAAACTAAACAGAGAAAGAAAAAAATAAAAAAACTAATGGATAAAGTCTTTGTAGATTAAAGAACCTTATCTATTAGTCCATACTCTTTAGCTTCCTTAGCTTCTAGAAAATAATCTCTTTCTGTATCTTGTTCTATTTTTTCTAATTTTTTATTGGTATTTGAAGCTAGAATCTTATTTAGCTTTTTTTTAGTCTTTAAGATATGTTCTGCTGCTATCTTTATTTCTGTCGCTTGACCTTCTGCTCCTCCTAGAGGTTGATGTATCATTACTTCACTATTAGGTAGAGCATATCTTTTGCCTTTTTTACCACTAGATAGGAGAAAAGCGGCCATGGATGCAGATAGTCCCATACAAATAGTGGAGACATCACTCTTAATTAAATTCATCGTATCATAGATAGCGAAACCTGCTGTTACAGAGCCTCCTGGGGAATTAATATAAAGAGATATATCTTCATGATTTAGAGAATCTAGGTAGAGTAGTTCTGCAACAATAGTATTAGCAGATTCATCATTAATAGTACCACTTAATATAATTATTCTATTCTTTAACAACTTAGAAAAGATATCATAACTTCTTTCACCATTTATTTCTTTATCTACAATCATTGGTATTAGATTCATATTATCACCTAATTCTACTATATCCAAATAAACTTTAAATTATACCTTACAAGATGTGGCAAAATTATTAGACTTTGTATGTTAATTTTGGTATAATCATATATAGAATTAAGAGGGTGTTAAGATGATTGAAGAAGTTAAAGTAACAATTAATGGTAAAGAAGAAACAGTTCCATCAGGTATTACTTTATTACAACTTAGTAAAGAGTATCAGAAAGATTATCGTTTTCCTATTATTCTTGCAAGTGTTAATAATGTATATAGAGAACTTAGTTATGTTGTTAATGATCCTTGTGGAATAACCTTTTATGATTTAAACTCTAAAATAGGTAATAGAGCTCATATTTCTGGGTTAACGTTTTTACTTATAGTTGCTGTTAAAGAGATATTTGGACTAGATGCTAATATTATAGTAATGCATTCATTAGATAAAGGAATTTATATTAAAACAAGTTTTCCACTTACAGAGACAATACTTAAATCAATCGCTAGAAAGATGTTAAAACTAGTAGATATGGATTTATCTATTACTAAAGTTAGTGTAGAAAGAATATCTTCTATACATTATTTTGAGAGTATTAATGATTTAGCTAAAGCTAAGATTATGAAATATAATACTAATACATTTATTACTCTTTATAGATTAGGTAATTATTATAACTACTTTTATGGTAAGATGCCTCCTTCTACTTCTTGTCTAAAAGACTTTAAATTAACTTATGTAGATGATAATGGTTTTGTACTTCAATTTCCTACAGAATATTCTCATAATCAAATTAAAGCTTATACTCATCATCCTAATATGTTTAAAGTCTTTAAAGAATGTAGAGATTGGACTAAATTAATGAAAATAGAAACTATTGCAGATTTAAATGAAGTTGTTAGTCGTGGGAAGATTGCAGATTTAATTAGAATAGATGAAACTTTACAGAGTAATAGATTACTTTCTGTTGCTAGAAAGATAGTAGATAATAAAAAAGATAAGAAAATTATTTTACTTGCAGGTCCATCTTCTAGTGGTAAGACAACAACTACTACTAAACTATGTATGTATTTAAAGAGTTTTGGACTTAATCCTAAAATGATTAGTATGGATGATTACTTTGTAGATAGAGATAAAACACCAGTTAATGAAAAAGGTGAGAAAGATTATGAGTGTTTTGAGGCTGTTGATAATAAGTTATTAACTAAACAAATTAATGAATTATTAGAAGGTAAAGAGGTAATGGCTCCTATCTATAACTTTAAAGAAGGAGTTAAAGAGTTTGTTAAAGAATTAAAATTAGATAAAGATGATATCTTGTTAATAGAAGGAATACATGCCTTAAATCCTAAAGTGTTAAAAGAGATACCTGCTAAGAATAAATTTAAAATATATTTATCTGCTTTAACAGAACTTAATATAGATTACCATAATCGTTTTCCTACTACAGATAATAGACTTTTAAGAAGAATAATTAGGGATAATAGAACTAGAGGTTATAATGTAGTAGATACGTTAAAAGTTTGGAATAATGTTAGAGGTGGAGAAGAGAAATATATATTCCCTTATCAAGATGAAGCGGATGTTACTATTAATACAGCTTTAATATATGAGTTAGGTGTATTAAAAACTTATGTTGAACCTTTACTTTATTCAGTAGATGAAGATTCAGCTTATTATGAAGAGGCAAAGAGACTTTTAAATATCTTAAGACTTATATTACCTATACCAAGTGAGAGTATTCCAGATGATTCTATACTTAGAGAATTTATTGGTGGTAGTTGTTATCATGATTAAGACTTTTAGAGTCTTTTTCTTTTTGCTAATTAATAGTAAATAAATTTTGACAAAATTAATAGTAAATAAATTTTGTCAAAATTCTTTCATATTTTCCCAAAAGATGTTATTATTTAATTAGAATAATTTGATAATATAAGGAGGTAGATAAAGTTTAATGGTTAAAAATATAGGGAGAACTTTGAAAGAGAATAAGAAAAAGGTGGCTATTATTACTCTTGTAGTTCTTTTAATTATAATTATTGGTGTTTCATATGCTTGGCTTAGGACAACTTTAAAAGGAAAAAAGGATGTTCAAATTATAGTTGGTAATATAGATTTAGTCTTAAATGAAAAAAATGATGGTATACAACTTGTGAATGTTATTCCAACATATGATGATGATGGAAAAAGTGGTACACCTTATCAGTTTTCACTTGAGAATAAAAGTAATATAGGATTATATTATACACTTTCATTAGTAGATGATGAAGAAGCTTTATCTAATTGTCAAACAACAGATGGAGGAAGTTGTGAATTGTTAGATCCTAGAGATGTAAGATATGAACTTAAAATGGGAGATAGAACATTTACAGGAAGTCTTTCTGATTCATCAATTATAAGTTATGGAGTTATAGATTCTAAAGAAGTAATTGATGGAGAGTTAAAAGTTTGGTTAAATATAAATGCTACTAATGAAGCGATGGGTAAAGTATATTTAGGACAACTTAAAGTATTTGCAACACAACAAGTAGATGACCCTGATTTTGAACAAGGAAATGATGCAGTTAATGCTCCAGATATGGATAGTAATATGATTGCAATTAAACATGATGGTTATAATTGGGTTAAAACGGATACTAGTAATGGTTGGTATAACTATGATATGGGTATATGGGCTAATGCTGTTACTGTAAAAAGTGATAAGTTAGCTGAATACACAAGTGCTCCAGTTGGAACAGAGATAAATATGGATGATGTAGAGACAATGTGGGTATGGATACCGAGATATAGTTATACAATAGCAAGTGAGAATGGAACAACTTATTACGGAAAAAGAGGAGTGTATTTGAACAGTAATCCAACAGCAGCTTTACCAGGAGAGATTGATATTAAGTTTATAAGTAAAGATGAAAAAGATACAGGTACTGCAAAATATCTTGCAACGGAAAAACCTAAAAATTGGTATACTCCAGATGCATTTACTTATGATGGAGAGGAACTTTCTGGAATTTGGGTAGGAAAGTTTGAGACAAGTAGTAGTAATCCAAGTGCAAGTAATGGCGGAGGAAATGTAACTAACCTTGATGCGATGATAAAACCAAATGTAACAAGTTGGAGAAATATAAATGTAAGTAATATTCATGCAGTAGCGACAAAAGTGAGTGCGGCTGGGAATAGATATGGATTTAGTACAAATATGAACTCACATTCTATGAAAAATAATGAATGGGCAGTAGTAAGTTATTTAAGTCAAAGTAAATATGGGAAATTAGGAAATGAGAACTATACAGGTGCAGAAAAGGAAGTATATCAAAATAAATCAGATAGTTATATAACGGGATGTAGTTATGGAAGTCCAAGTAATGCAAATACAGATTATGGATGTCAATATACATATGATAATAATATAAGAACAGAAGAAGGAATGACAGGAAAAGGAGTAGGAGCCAGTACAACGGGAACAATCTATGGTGTATATGATATGTCAGGAGGAGCTTGGGAGTATGTTATGGGAAACTATAACGATATGGTAGCTTCAAGTGGATTTGAGAGTATGCCAGAAGCAAAGTATTATAACAAGTATACAAGTAATAATCCTAGTACAGCATGTAATGGAAGTGAATGTTTATCACATGGATTAAGTGAGACATCAGGATGGTATAATGATGCTAGGACGATGGTAAGTGAGGAGTACCCATGGTTGTTGCGCGGCGGTCTCTGTTACAACACTTCTAGTGCGGGTGTTTTCGGCTTCGGTGCCTGGCTTCTTGGTAATGGTAGCAGCAGTGGCTCGTTCCGCCTCGTGATGAGCGTGACTAGTCCGTAAGGACTAACTCTTCTTCACTGAGCAAAATAAGATGGTAAAAATAGAGAAAGAAAGAATATTGTCGAATTATTCGTGATGATTAGCCTCGGGGCCCTCTTTTTTGCCCCGAGGCGATTTTCGTTTTTTTTTGATTATTTGTAAAGAAGTAGAAAAAAGTCCGTGGCTTTTCTTTTGATAAGCCACGGACTTAATTATATTTTAATAAATTTATCTTTACCTACTCCACATATTGGACATTTCCAAGCATCGGGTAAGTCTTCAAATTTTATGTCTTCTTTTTCATCATCATATATATAACCACAGATTGTGCATTTATATTTATTTCCTTTTTTCATATTTTCCTTCTCCTTTGTTTCATTATATGTTGGTGCTTTAGAAGGTGATTTACCTTTTAAAACTTCATGATAGTATTTGTATGTCATTGGTGTTTTATTAGATGTTTGTTTTGTGTTTTTAATCTTTATTAAAAATACATCATGAGTATTAACATCTATTATATCTATAACTTCTCCTATTATATATCCTGATATATTTTCTAATACTACAGGTAAGTTATTTATTTCCTCCCATTCTATATCTTTGAATTTGTCTATGTACTTTGAAGAAAAATATCCAAATGTTGAAATTGTTTTTTGCTTTGTTTCTTCTGTTAAAATAGATATTGCACATTTTTTGTTTTCTTTTAATGCTTTATTTGTATAGTTTTCTTTGTTTAAACTTATAGATATTATAGGATTTTTTGATGTTATTTGCATTACTGTATTAATAATACAGCCTACATTTTTATTATTATCTTTTGTAGTTACTATATACATACCATAAGTAATATTGTTTGAAACTGCTGTATCCATACTTCCTCCTTCAATGTTAATTATATCATATTAACCGATAGTAAAACTGGAAAAAACTTTCATTGTTATTTAATTTTAGTTTTTGTACAATGAAATTGTCATCTAATAATTAGATGATAGGGATTAAATCATTGTACTGTTTTCTCTTGATGTTGGTACTTCGCTCTTTTATTGCTTCCAAATATTTTGGTTGTTGCGCGGCGGTGGTTTTTTGTGTAATTGATTTCGTCAATATTCTTTGTTGCTCTATTTTGATACGATGCTCGTAAGGCTCGTTCCGCCTCGTGATGAGCGTGACTACGATATAATCGTAATTTAAGTTATTATGTATATAATAAAAAATTAATATCCTAGAGATTTAATTCCTACTTTTATAAGTAAACTTATATATATGATGATGGTTAGTAGTTTGTTTGGGCGAATATCAGTAATCATAGGCAAGGCTCTTAGCCTTGTTTTTGTTATGTAGTTTTGATAAAATTTGTTTGGGAAAAACTTTTAAATACCGTTTTATTTACGTTATGGTGCGCGGCGGTGGTTATAATAATACTACTAATGCGGGTGTTTTCAACTTTAACGCAACTATGAATCTTGGTGGTTCTAACAGTAATAACTCGTTCCGCCTCGTGATGAGAACTATGATATAAGAATTATTTAAGTTATTATAGATATAATAAAAAATATTTATCATAGAGAGTTTTTTTCCAATTCATTTTATGAATAAAAAATGAAGTAATATATTTCTAGTTAGTAGGCTTTTCGAATACTAGAAAGTATGTGTTTAAAACTATTTGTTTATATAGATTGTTTTTCTTAGTAATTTATGGTACTTTTTTGTTGGGAGAAACTTAAAAGTTATTTTGTGATGTGATTTAGTTGTTGCGCGGCGGTAACTATAACAACACTTCTAATGCAGGTGTTTTCAACTTCAATACCTGGAATCTTGGTAATGGTAACAACAATGGCTCGTTCCGCCTCGTGATGAGAGACTATGATATAAGAATTATTTAAGTTATTATGTATATAATAAAAAATAAATATCATAGAAAGTTTTTTCCAATTCATTGTATGAATGAAAAAATGAAGTAGTATGTTTCTAGTTAGTAGGTTTTTCGAATACTAGAAAGTATTGTGTTTAAAATTATTTGTTTATATAGATTGTTTTTCTTAGTAATTTATGGTACTTTTTTGTTGGGAGAAACTTAAAAGTTATTTTGTGATGTGATTTAGTTGTTGCGCGGCGGTAACTATAACGATACTACTAATGCAGGTGTTTTCAACTTTAATCGTACTACTACTCAGGCCGCTGGTAACATTAACAATTCGTTCCGCCTCGTGATGGGAGACTATGATATAAAAGTTATTTAAGTTGTTATAGATATAACAAAAAATAAATATCATAGAAAGTTTTTTCCATTTCACTTTGTGAATAAAAAATGAAGTAATATGTTTCTAGTTAGTAGGTTTACGAATACTAGAAAAATATAACTATAAGTATTTATTTGCTTTATTATAGATTGTTTTTCTTGGTAATTTATGATACTTTTTTGTTGGGAGAAACTTAAAAGTTATTTTGTGACGTGATTTAGTTGGTGCGCGGCGGTAGTTATACTGCAAATGGTAATAATGCGGGTGTTTTCTATTTCAATACTAACGGTAACACTGGTGATGTTAATAACAACGGCTCGTTCCGCCTCGTGATAAGGACTATGATATAAGAATTATTTAAGTTATTATTTATATAATAAAAAATAAATATCATAGAAAGTTTTTTCCTTTTTGCTTTGTCAAATAAAAAATGAAGTAATGTTTCTCTAATTAGTAATTATTGAATATTAGAGGACTTTTTTATTGTATCTTTTTGTTTTTTATGTTAATTTTTAAGTAGGGAAAAATTTAAAAACTATATTCCTTTTAGTGGATGTTTGTTCATGCTGCGCGGCGGTAACTATAATACTGGTGGTAATAATGCGGGCGTTTTCTATTTCAATACTAATAGTTGGAACATTGGTAATGCTAATGTTAATGGCTCGTTCCGCCTCGTGATGAGAGACTATGATATAAGAATTATTTAAGTTATTATAGATATAATAAAAAATAGTTATCATAGAAGTTTTTTCCAATTCACTTTGTGAATAAAAAATGAAGTAATGTATTTCTAGTTAGTAGGTTTACGAATACTAGAAAAATATAACTATAAGTATTTATTTACTTTATATAGATTGTTTTTCTTGATAGTTTGTGTTAATTTTATGTTAGGGAAAGATTTTAAAAATTATATTATTTTAGATTGGTGCGCGGCGGTAGTTATAATAATGCTAATGCGGGTGTTTTCAACTTTAATCATGCTGCCCTTGGAAGTGGTGATGTCAATAACTCGTTCCGCCTCGTGATGAGGACTATGATATAAGAATTATTTAAGTTATTATTTATATAATAAAAAATAAATATCATAGAAAGTTTTTTCCTTTTTGTATATACAAATAAAAAAACGAAGTAATTTTTTTCTAGTTAGTAGGAGATGAATACTAGAAAAATATAACATTTTGGAGGGCGACTATGGATGATTTAGAAGGATTAGTTATCTATAAACAATATGTAGAGCTTATTTATTATACTCTTTCAATACTTTTAAAATATCCTAAGAGTGAAAGATTTTCTTTAGCTCAAGATATTAAAAATTCTACTTATGATGGTCTTAAAGATATTATTTATGCTCAGAAAGAATATGATAAGAAAAAAAGACTTTCATATTTAAATGAACTTGATGCCAATCTTAAAATTATTAAAGTGTTAATTAGAGTCTCTCATAAGAAAAAATATATTAATTCTAAAAATTATACGGCATGGAGTAAGAAACTTACTAATATTTCTAATCTTAATGGAGGGTGGATTAGATCATGCCTCATACGATAAGAAATGAGTTTGATAAACATTTAACTATTGAAGCGTTGTTAGATGCTCATGAACGTGCTTGTAAGACTAAGAGATATTCTAGGGAAGTTTTAAAGTTTGAAATAGATTTAGAGACTAATATAGTTAATCTTTATAAGAAATTAAAAAATGGTACTTATAAAATGGGTAAATATAGGACTTTTAAAATATATGAACCTAAAGAAAGAGTTATTAGAGCCTTACCTTATGTTGATAGAATTGTTCATCAGTGGTATATTCATGAATTTATTAAACCTTATGTTGTTCCAAGATTTATTAGTGATTCTTATGCATGTATAGAAGGAAAAGGTACTCATAAAGCGGTTGATAAAGCTCAAGAGTATATGCAGAAGATGAAGAATAAATATGGTACTTATTATATTGTTAAATGTGATATAAAGGGATTCTTTTATAATATAGATAAAGATGTTTTATATAATATTTTGAAGAAATTTATTAAAGATGAGAAACTCTTGGCTTTGACTTATGAGTTTATATATAATGATGGAGAAGATGTAGGGCTTCCTATAGGAAATTATACTTCTCAGTTCTTTGCTAATATTTATATGAATGAACTTGATCATTATATTAAAGAACGACTTAAAGTTAAATATTATGTAAGATATATGGATGATTTTATTATGTTTGTTAGGACTAAAGAAGATGCTAAGAAAGTTCTTTTTGATGTATCTAAATATGTTATGGAAGTGCTTCATTTAGAACTTAATAATAAGAGTAGATATTATCCTAATAAAATGGGACTTGACTTTTGTGGATTTAGAATATATGAGAGCTATAGATTGCTTAGGAAAAGAAGTATTAAAAAGATTAAGAGAAAAGTTAGAAGATGGAATATGCTATATGAAAGAGGACTTCTTGATTTAGATAAAACAGTACTTGAGTGGAATTCTTGGCTTGCTCATAGTTCTCATGGAAAGTGTTATAAATTACAGATGAATATATATAATAAAATAATCTTTAAAGAGTATTTAAAAAAGCCTTATGTAGAGACTTATGGAAGAATATTGTAGTCGAGGAAGGTGAATGGTGTGAGCGTATATGAGAAAACTAGATGGGTTTTTATTATAAATATTGCACTTATATTGTATGTACTATTTGTTTTTGGCCCTTCTGCTATGCCTATTGTTGGGTTTGTTGTTGATATATTTTTATTATTAGGTAGTCTTTATCTTATAAATGATAATATTTTTGCATATAATGAGAAATGTAAGAAAATAACATATGTTGTTACTATCATAATTATAGTATGCAGTTTTTTAGTTAATAATAAAGAGTTTGAACTTTACTCGTTTGTTATGACTTTTTTTAGATTTATGTTATTCTTTTTTGCTATTATAGAAGGCGTTTTTGTAATAGAAGGAATAGTAGTAAAGAAAAAGGCAAATAAAAATAAGTGATTGGTTTGCAAAAAATATTTATTTCTTATATAATACTTTTATTAATTTTGGGGGTGCTATAATGAATTTTAATGAGATAGATTCACTTACTTACGATAAATATACCTTTGGTAAATGTATAAGAAAACAAAGGGAAGAACAGAGCATTTCTGTAAGATGTCTTGCTAAAAACTTGAATATATCCCCAATGTATTTGAGTGATATTGAAAGAGGTAATAGATATGATCCTGTTAAAGGAGATACTTTAAGTGGTCTAATAGAATACTTAAATATTCCAGAAGAACAGGTTGTATCATTTTGTGATATGGCATATGCTACTAAAGGGTATAGTGAATATGGCAAATACTTGATGGAAAATAGAAATGCTAGAGTTTTTTTGAGAAGAATTATGGAGATGGATCTTTCTTCTTTAGAATGGGATGTTCTTGATGGTGTATTAGATGAAGTTATAAATAATAGAGAAAACAAAAAGATAATATAAAATATATTGATTTTTTTGCTAAAATATTAATAATATTATATGTTTTAATGTGAAGTGGTATTGTTGATTTTGTGACTATAATTGGAGTGCTTTTCAGTAAATGTAGAAAAATTTAATAATAATTATTGTATTTTTATTATATTGATGATGCCATTTTTCTGATAGGGTGGGTTTATGAAGAATTTGAGTATAATAGTTCCCGTTTATAATAGTGGAGCTTATCTAGAAGATTGTTTAAATAGTTTAGTGTTACAAGATGTTTTGAATTTTGAGGTAATTATTGTAGATGATAATTCTAGTGATAATAGTTTAGATATAATTAAAAAATATTGTGAATTGTTACCTGATATTTTTAAATATATTCATTTAGATGAAAATAAAGGTGTTTCTGTTGCTAGAAATATTGGCCTTAAATATGCTAGTGGTGAATATATTGGTTTTGTAGATAGTGATGATTTTGTTCATAGATATATGTATGGAGATATGTTAGCTTTAACAAAGATGTGTAAAGGTTTAAAAGTTGTATCTACAGGAGTTCAAAGAGTTTTGGAAAAAGATAGTAGTAAACGTTTTATTGAAAGTGATTGTGATAATATTTCACCTATAATTATTGACGTTTCTAAAAATCCAGATTTTTTATGTTATGAGTCACCAGCTTGTTGTAATAAAATATATCGAAGAGATTTATTAAATGAAGAACCTTTTATTCCTGCTGTTAAATGGGAAGATATAGCATTTGTTTATCCTACTATTTTAAAAGCCTCTGTAATTGGTTTTATTCCATCTAACTATTATTTCTATAGAAGTAATAGTAAAGGAATTATGGCTTCTTGTTTAAATGTTAATCAAGATATATTTGATATTTTTAAAGTATGTGATGATATTACTATACAAACAATTAATGATGGTACTTATTATTCATCTAAAGAAGAGATTAGGAAAATACAAATTATTTCTTGCTTAGATAGACTTAGAGAAATATATAATTGGAATATTAGTAATGATAAAAAAACGGAGATTTTAAATGAGTTTAATAAACTTATTATTAGTAAGTATGGTACCTATACTATAAGCGAAGATAGCGAGGAATTTAGTTTTATTAAAGAACTTGATAATTCTATGGAAGTTGTAAATATAGATGATGTTAAAAAGAAAGTGTTGTCTAATATACGAAATACTTAGATTATTGATTAACTGTGATGTTTAGAGATATGAATGAAGTAAAATTACTAAATACAGAAAAAGCTTCAGAAGATAGTGTTTATAATTATGCTTTATCTCTTGTTGGTAGTGAAGATAGAGTTTTTAACTATTCTGATAAAGTTAAAGTTCATACTAAATAAAAAGGATAAATGCGACATAATAGTTGCATTTTTATAATGGGAAAATTTTAGAAAATATATTGACAAGTAGTTGCATATAATGTTATAGTATGTTTGCTAATTTAAATTTAGTTTTGCCATGGGCAAAATTTTATTTAAAAGTAAATATGATACACCTGGATATGTGTAAAGAAAGGAGTTAATGATTACAATGCCTACAGTAAATCAATTAGTTCGTAAAGGTAGAGGAAGTAAAACTCGTAAGAGTAAAGCTCCAGTACTTTTAGTAGGAGTTAATACAATTAGAAGAAAACAAACAAATAATCCATCTCCTCAAAAACGTGGAGTATGTACTCGTGTTGGTACTAAGACACCTAAGAAACCAAACTCAGCTTTACGTAAGTATGCTCGTGTTAGATTAAGTAATGGTAAGGAAGTAGATACTTATATTCCTGGTATTGGACACAACTTACAAGAGCATAGTGTTGTATTAGTTCGTGGTGGACGTGTTAAGGACTTAATCGGAGTTCGTTATCATATTATTCGTGGCGCACTAGATACAGCAGGAGTTAAAGATAGAAAACAAGGCCGTAGTAAATATGGGGCTAAAAAGCCTAAGAAATAAGCTGTGCTAAAAAGCCTAAGAAATAATATTTAGAATTGGAAGGAGGATAAATTATGCGTAAAAGACGTGCTGTTAAAAGAGATATTTTACCAGATCCTATATATAAGTCTAAGACTGTTGCTAAACTTATTAATACAGTTATGCTTGATGGTAAAAAAGGTGTTGCTCAAACTATCGTTTATGATGCTTTTAATATCGTTAAAGAGAAAACTGGTAAAGATGCAATAGATGCTTTTAATGAAGCAATGGAAAATATTAAGCCTGCTTTAGAAGTTAAATCTAGAAGAGTAGGTGGTGCTAATTATCAAGTTCCTCAAGAAGTTACTCCAGCAAGAGCTGAAGCTTTAGCTTTACGTTGGTTAGTTGGATTTTCTAGAAAACGTGGAGGACGTGGAATGGCTGATAATTTAGCTAATGAAATAATAGATGCATCTAATGGAAGCGGTGCTGCTGTTAAAAAACGTGAAGATACCCACAGAATGGCTGAAGCTAATAAAGCTTATGCTCATTATCGTTGGTAGGAAGGAGAAATTATGGCAAGAGATACGTCATTAGAAAAAACAAGAAACTTTGGAATTATGGCTCATATCGATGCTGGTAAGACTACTTGTACTGAACGTATTCTATATCTTACTGGTAAAATCCATAAGATTGGTGAGACTCATGAAGGTGCTAGTCAAATGGATTGGATGGAGCAAGAAAAAGAGCGTGGTATTACCATAACAAGTGCAGCTACTACTGCATATTGGAAAGGATATCGTTACAATATTATCGATACTCCAGGACACGTAGACTTTACTATCGAAGTTAGTCGTAGTTTAAGAGTTTTAGATGGTTCTGTAGCTTTGCTTGATGCTCAAGCTGGTGTTGAACCACAAATGGAAACAGTTTGGAGACAAGCTGATGAATTTAAAGTTCCTAGAATGATTTTTGCAAATAAAATGGATAAGATGGGAGCTAACTTTGAATATAGTTTAAAAACTATTAAAGAGCGTTTAGGAGTTAATGCTAAACCTATACAATGGCCTATTGGTGCTGAAGCTGAGTTCCATGGTGTTATTGATTTAGTTACTATGAAAGCTTATCTTTTTGATGGTACTGAGGCTGAAGAGTCTAAAGAAATAGAAATTCCTGCAGACTTAAAAGATTTAGCAGAAGAGAAACATGCTGATTTACTTGATGCTGTTGCTGAATTCGATGATGAGATGATGGAAACATATCTTGAAGGTGGAGAAGTAACAGTAGAAATGATTAAACGTGCTATTCGTAAAGGATGTCTTGCAGCTAAGTTCTTCCCAGTTATGTGTGGTACTGCTTTAGGTAATATGGGTATTAAACCATTACTTGATGCTGTTATTGATTACTTACCAAGTCCTTTAGACATTCCATCTATTAAGGGACATAACTTAAAGGGAGAAGAAGAAGTTCGTCATCCAAGTGATAGTGAACCATTTAGTGCTTTAGCATTTAAAGTTATGACTGATCCGTTCGTTGGACGTTTAACATTCTTTAGAGTTTATTCAGGTCATTTAGCTAGTGGTAGTTATGTACTTAACTCTACTAAAGATGCTAAGGAAAGAATTGGTCGTATCTTACAGATGCATGCTAATACTCGTAAAGAGATTAGTGATGTATATACTGGTGATATAGCTGCTGCTGTTGGTCTTAAGAATACTACTACTGGTGATACATTATGTGATGAGAAGAAACCTATTATCTTAGAGAAACTTATTGTTCCTGAGCCAGTTATTCAACTTGCTGTTGAACCTAAGAGTAAAGCTGACCAAGATAAGATGGCACTTGCATTACAAAAACTTGCTGAAGAAGATCCAACATTTAGAGTACATACTGATCATGAAACAGGTCAAACTGTTATCGCTGGTATGGGTGAGTTACACCTTGATGTCTTAGTTGATCGTATGAAACGTGAGTTCCATGTTGAAGCGAACGTTGGTGCTCCACAAGTTGCTTATCGTGAGACTATTAAACAAGCAGCTGATTGTGAAGGTAAATACATTAAACAATCTGGTGGTCGTGGACAATATGGTCACGTTTGGATTAAGTTTGAACCAAATCCTGATAAAGGATATGAATTTGTTGATCAAATCGTAGGTGGTGTTGTTCCTCGTGAATATATTCCTGTTGTTGATAAGGGATTACAAGAAGCAATGCAAACTGGTATTTTAGCTGGATACCCTATGATTGATATTAAAGCAACATTATTTGATGGTTCATATCATGATGTTGACTCTAGTGAAATGGCATTTAAAATTGCTGCATCTATGGCTTTAAAAGAAGCTAAGAATAAGTGTCAAGCAGTACTTCTTGAACCAATCATGAAAGTTGATGTTACGACACCTGATGAGTACTTCGGTAACGTTATGGGAGACTTAACTAGTCGTCGTGGACGTCCACTTGGACAAGAATCTCTTGGAAATGTGGTTAAATTATCAGCAATGGTTCCACTTTCTGAGATGTTTGGATATGCTACTAACTTACGTAGTAATACTCAAGGTAGAGGAAACTTTGTTATGACATTTGATCATTATGAAGAAGTACCTAAAAATATTGCTGAAGAAATCATTAAAAAGAGTGGAAATTAAAAGAAACTCATAAATTTAGTTCTAAACAGTTGCAAATTTGCTAATTGTTAGATAAAATATATAGTGAAATTAAAAGAGGAGGAAAAAAATATGGCAAAACAAAAATTTGATCGTTCAAAACCACATGTTAACATTGGTACAATTGGACACGTAGATCATGGTAAAACTACATTAACTGCAGCTATTACTAAATGTTTACATGATAAAAACCCTGCATGGGCTGATTTTACAGATTATGCAAACATTGATAAAGCTCCAGAAGAAAGAGAACGTGGTATTACAATTAATACTGCACACGTAGAATACCAAACTGAAAAACGTCATTATGCTCATGTTGACTGCCCAGGACATGCTGACTATGTTAAAAACATGATTACTGGTGCTGCTCAAATGGATGGTGCAATTCTTGTAATTGCTGCTACAGATGGAGCTATGGCACAAACTCGTGAACATATCCTATTATCACGTCAAGTTGGAGTACCTCGTATGGTTGTATTCTTAAACAAATGTGATATGGTTGATGATGATGAGTTAATCGATTTAGTTGAAATGGAAGTTCGTGACTTATTAAATGAATATGGTTACGAAGGAGATGAAACTCCTATCATTAAGGGTTCTGCTCTTAAAGCTCTTGAAGGAGATCCTAAGTATGTTCAAGCTATCTATGATTTAATGGATGCTGTTGATTCTTGGATTCCAACTCCAGAACGTGATACTGATAAACCATTCTTAATGAGTATCGAAGATGTCTTCACAATCACAGGTCGTGGTACAGTTGTTACTGGACGTGTTGAACGTGGACAATTAAAACTTAATGATGAAGTTGAAATCGTTGGTATTAAACCAACTCAAAAGACAGTTGTTACTGGTATTGAAATGTTTAGAAAACAACTTGACGTTGCAGAAGCTGGAGATAATGCAGGAGTTTTACTTCGTGGTATCTCTCGTGAACAAGTTGAACGTGGACAAGTTTTAGCTAAACCAGGAAGTGTACATCCACATCATAAATTCAAAGCTGAGGTTTATGTACTTAGTAAAGAAGAAGGTGGACGTCATACTCCATTCTTCAGTAACTATCGTCCACAATTCTATTTCAGAACTACTGATGTTACTGGTGTAATTACTTTACCAGAAGGTGTAGAAATGGTTATGCCTGGTGATAACGTAACAATGGAAGTTGAATTAATTCACCCAATTGCTATTGAAAAAGGTACTAAGTTCTCTATCCGTGAGGGTGGACGTACTGTTGGTGCTGGTGTTGTTTCTGAAATCGAAGGATAATAGAAACTTAAAAGAAGTCTTAGGACTTCTTTTCAGACTGTTGACAAAGTGGTATGTTTAATTCGAACATATCGCTTTTTGGGTTCTTCGACATTAAAGGGTGCTGAGTAAATTTTCAGCATTCTTTTTTATACCAAAAAAAGACATCATAACACAAACCTGCTATAATGTTTTAAAAGAATAAAAAATACAGAATAGAGGGTGTTGTGATGTCTATAAATAATTCTATATTAAAATTACTAAATATGAAAGATAAAAATTTAAATTTTACTGAGAATTTTGTTGAAGAAAGAAATATAAAGAATAGAAGATCATTAGTCATAAAAACATTTTTAGATAAAAATCCTAATTGTTGTCCTAAATGTGGATGTGTAGATAATATAAAGAAAAATGGTACTATTACTCTCAAACCTATAAAAATACCGAGTATTTCTGGATTAAATAGTTATTTAGAAATAACAAAACAATTATATAAATGTAATAACTGCAAACATAAGATAACTCCTCAAACTGATGAAGTTGACTATAGATGTAGAATTAGTAATAATACTAAACATTCAATAATAATGTTTGCAAAAGAAACAATTACTTATAAGTTTATTGCAAAGCTTCATAATGTAAGTGATAAAACAGTTCAGAGGCAAGTTAATAAAATATATGATAAAGATAAATTATATAAAAATTATATTCCAATAAATATATGTATTGATGAATTCACTTGGAAAAAGAAAACAATGGCATTTAATATATGTGATGCAGAAACTGGTAAAACATTAGATTTAGTAGAAGATAGAACAACAGAAAATTTAAATAAATATTTTAGTTATTATTTAAGTGAGAACAAACTAAAGGTAGAAAATGTAGTTATGGATATGTATAAGCCATATATAAAATTAGTACAAGATAATTTTCCTAATGCAAATATCATTATAGATATGTTTCATATTGTACAACTAATTAGTAGAAGTCTTAATAAAACTAGAGTGCAAGCGATGAAAAAAGATAAAGCTAATTATAGGAAAATAAAAAGATATGGAAAATTGTTATTAAAAGCCAGATTAGAACTTGATTGTAGTAAATGGAGAAAGTTTCTATGTTTTAAAAATTTAATGACAGAAGTCGATGTAGTTGATTATATATTAAATGAAAATGAAGAATTAAAAAACACATATGATTTATATCAAAATCTTTTGTATGCATTACAAAGAAAAGATTATATACTATTTAAAGAAATGATAGGCAAAGAATATAGTGGAATTTCTACATATATGCAGACTTCACTTAATACTTTAAAAGAATTTAGCCCATATATAAAAAATACAATGGAACAGCAATATAGTAATGGTGTTATGGAAAGAAATAATAATACTTGTAAATTGATAAAACGTATTGGTTTTGGATATAGAAATTTTGATAATTTCAAAGCTAGAATTTTAATTATTACTAATCTTTTTAGACCAGCAAAAAAGAATGCTGAAAATTTACTCAGCACCCTTTAATGTCGAAGAACCTTTTTTCTTTTTGTAAAGTATTTTACATAGATTTAGAAATAATTGTTAGATATAATAATGTTAAAGCGGTAACTCCTGGGCAAGCATGTGTTTTCTATCTTGGTGAATACTGTCTTGGTGGTGGTATTGT
>DVHC01000056.1 GCA_018712385.1 Candidatus Onthousia excrementipullorum
TTGCATTTACTTTCAGAATTGCATCTTTTCCATCTTTTTTGTTACATGAGAAATTTGACTTTTTTAATTGCATTTAGTTTCGCACTTATATATCAACGAAAATCAGTTGCATTTACTATTGGAATTCACCATAACTATTTTTAATTACCACTATTTGACATTTTTCCTTGGAAAACTATGTAAATATACTTCTTTTAATCTATCATTAGTAATATGAGTATATATTTGAGTAGAGGAAATGCTCTCATGTCCTAATAATTCTTTTACTGATAGAATATCGCACCCTTCATTTAAAAGATGTGTTGCAAAAGAATGTCTCAACATATGAGGAGATATATTTTTATGAATAGATGTTTTCTTAATTAAATTAGTAAGTATATATCTTATACCTCGCTCTGTTATTACTCTACCCTGGTTATTTAATATTAAATAATCACTATTAAACTTATTTAATTCTTTATAACCATTATTTAAATATAAATCTAATATATCACTAGCATACTCTCCATAATTAACAATTCTCTCCTTACTACCTTTACCATGAATAAGAATAGTTCTTTCACTTCTATTAATGTCTTTTAATCTAATCTTAACTAACTCTCCTACTCTTATCCCTGTCGCATACATAATCTCTAATACTAATCTATCTCTTTGTCCTAAAGGAGTCTTTAAGTCTGGAACACTAAATAACTCTTCTAGTTCATTATATTCAAAGTATCTAGGTAGTTTCTGTTCTTTTTTAGGAGATGATATCAAATTAAAGAGATTAGTCTTAACTTTATTATTACTACAAAGATATTTATAATAACTTCTAAGAGCACTAAGTTTTCTACTAATAGAAGTAGACTTCTCATGTTTTTCATCTTTTAAATACATTAAATAAAGTCTTATATCGCTATATTCTAGTTTTAAATAATTAAGTCCTTCTTTATCTAAATAATCTAAGAACTCTTCTATATCTCTTTCATAATTATCTATAGTATATTTAGAATAATGTCTTTCATATTCTAGATATTCTAAATATTCATTTAGCATTAACGTCTTCTCCTATGTTCTTCTATGTCAATATTACCTTCACCATAAGCTTCTTCTCTTTCTTTATCAGTCATAAACGCAAAATCATCTGGTTCATAGTCATCTTCATCATCATCTAAAGAAACATAACTAATATCGTTACCTAATTTTTCTTCTATTACATCTAAATTAGTTTTGACTGGAATATTAGAAGATGTAACATTTACATTAGATATTATATTTTTTTTATCTTTATTAGTTAAATATTTACGAAATACTTCATAATTTCTAAAAGCCTCTTCTAATTCCAATATTAAATCACCATTTTCAAAAGGATCTCCTTTAATATATCTATTAATTAAAGTATAATAACTGCTATTTTCTCCAAATACTCTAGATAACCATTCACTATCTTTTTCTATTATCTTTTTTTCCACGTCAAGCCAAGCATCTAAAAAAAGGGGATTATTACCATTATACATCTTAATAGTACGATAACCATGAGTAGTATAAAACTTATCTTTTTTTAAAGTTTCTATTATTTTAATTAAATCAGGATTATTATATATAATACTCTTATAATAAAAACTCTTATCATTATTAGTAACACGAATAGAAAAAGTATTTTTTTCTTGATATTTATCATCTAATCTGCTACTTAAATCATAAGAACTAGATAAGCCTGCTGTAAATATATCTATATCCTCTAAAGACTTAAAGGTAACTCCTGGTATTTTAATAATCTCCTCTTCTTTATATTTATTACCTTTAGCATATTTAACATAAACTGATCCAACTAAATCATAATGTTTTGCCATATTGATCACTCACTTTCTAAATAAATTATAACAAAAGTCTTTACAAAGTTCAATTTATTTGATACCATATATTTGTATCGAAAAAGTGGGAATACCCTTGCCAAAGTAGGGACTGAAAAAAGTCGGAATACCCTTGCCATAGTAGGGACTTAAAAAAGTGGGCGATTTTTAATTAAGTCGCCCTTTTATTATTATAATCAGGAGGTTCAAATGAAAACATTAAAAATATACTATATCGATACTAATTACATCAACTATTTAAGAAAATTTGATAATAGAGTTGCTTATAATAAAAATAAAGCTAGACCTTATGTAGGAGTTGTCTATACTTTTAATAATCAAACTTATTTCGCTCCTTTATCAAGCCCTAAACCTAAACATTTAACTATGAATGAAAAAGCAGTTGACATATTTAAAATCAAAAATGGTGAACTTGGTATAGTTAATATTAATAACATGATTCCTACTCCTATTAATTGTTTAACTGAAGTACTTCCTTTAGTTAAAGATAAACATTATAGAAAACTAATTATTGAACAAACTACTTATTTAAACGATCATAAAAGAGAATTATTAGATAAAGTTAAACAATTTAAATTAAGGTATGACAAAGGACACTTATCTAGTAGATTAAGAAAAAGATGTTGTGGCTTTAATCTATTAGAAGAAAAATGTAAGGAATATGAAAAAGAAGAAGAAGTTTTTATTTAAAAAATGCTTTACATAATGTAATTCATTTGATATTATATTGTTGTAACGAAAAAGTGGAATACCCTTGCCGTAGTAGGGACTGAAAAAAGCGGAATACCCTTGCCGCAGTAGGGACTGAAAAAAGTGGAATACCCTTGCCGTAGTAGGGACTGAAAAAAGTGGAATACCCTTGCCGCAGTAGGGACTGAAAAAAGTGGGCGATTTTTAATTAAGTCGCCCTTTTATTATTATAATCAGGAGGTTCAAATGAAAACATTAAAAATATACTATATTGATACTAATTATATTAACTATTTAAGAAAATTTGATAATAGAGTTGCTTATAACAAAAGTAAAGCTAGACCTTATGTAGGAGTTGTTTATACTTTTAATAATCAAACATACTTTGCCCCACTTTCAAGTCCTAAACCAAAACATTTAACTATGAATAATAGGGCTCTTGATATATTTAAAATTAAAGATGGCGAACTTGGTATAGTTAATATTAATAATATGATACCTACACCAATATCTTGTTTAACTGAAGTACTTCCTTTAGTAAAAGATAAACAATATAGAAAACTAATTATTGAACAAACTACTTATTTAAATAATCATAAAAGAGAATTATTAGATAAAGTTAATTTCTTTATGTTAAAATATGATACTAATAAACTTTCTAAAAGAACTAAAGATAGATGTTGTAATTTTAGGTTCTTAGAAGAAAAATGTAAAGAATATGAAAAAGAAGAGGTTGCTATTTAACCTCTTCTATTAATTTTATAGTCTTATCATATAAGTTTTCATTAGTATTAATATCATGACAATTAGGATAATAAAATAGTTTAGATTCAACTTTTCTAAAAACAACAGAAGAACTATCTCGTTGAAGCTTACACTCATATTTTTTATTAACTATTTCTTCTTCAATAAATTTTAGAATCTTATCATACTCTTCATCTGTTAATTCTTTTATTAAATATATATTTTCTAATGGAATATTATTTTTCTCCATAAATGGAGTCATAAAAATATATAAAGAGTAACCATATACTTTCTTATCTTTTGTTATGATTGTTCCACTTGTACCAGGACTAATACTCAAATTAGCTTTAACCTCTACTCCTAAAATACTATTTTCTTTTAACTTATCTACTAACTCTTGCATACACATCTCCTTCTTTCTGGTATAATTGTATTATATTTAATAATTAATTTGGTCGCACCAAAGGAGACAATTTATGAAAGAAAGATTAAATGAATATATTAATGAGAACTTAAAAGCAATACCTCGTATAAAAAGAAGATTAAGTAATTATCAAACTTCAAAAGTAGATGATTATATTAATGAAAGTAATAAGGAAAGTCATTTCCAAGAATTATTATTTAAGTATATTGATGATAGAGCCTTAAAAGATAGTGATGTTTATAACAAAGTTCATATTGATAGAAGATTATTTTCTAAAATTAGAAGTGATATTAATTATCATCCAAGTAAAGAAACAGTTATATTATTAGGATTATCTTTAAAGTTAAATGAGGATGAGATAGATAAACTATTAAATAGCGCCTCTTACTCACTACCTAAAAACAATATCTATGATTTAATTATTAGATTTTGTTTTATCGAAGGAATATATGAACTTAAAGATGTAAATGACTTATTAGAAACATATAACTGTAAATTATTTTCATAAGAACATAAGAAATAAAATAAATTTTATTTCGCCCTTGTCGTTACCTCCAAGGATTCCTACTTCATCGATAAGGTATTCCTTATTCTCCATAGGCTTAAATTCCGATAGTCGCTACCGTACTCGAACATTATTTATTTTTATTAATTATTATCTATATAAAACATTATCTATACTATACTAACTAAATTATAGTGCAACTTTAATCCTTCCAATGATATGTTTAAACTTGCATTTATATCTCTATCATTATGTGAGCCACATTTTGGACAATCATACTCTCTTATACTTAAATTCTTTAATTTACTATTCTTATATCCACAATGACTGCATATCTGACTACTTGGATAATAGGTATTTATCTTATAATAAATCTTTCCTTTTATCTTACATTTCCACTCTATTAGAGAACGCAATGTACTAACACATGCATCTGATAGACTTTTATTAAATGCTTTTTTCTTATCTTTAAACATATCTTTTACTAATAGATTTTCTGTTACTATAATATCATGGTCATTAACTATCTCATTAGCAATATCGTTTAAATAATGTTTTCTATAATTTTTTATCTTAGCATATATTTTTGCTATCTTTTCCTTTGTCTTTAAATAATTTTTACTCCCTTTTACTTGTCTTGATAACTTTCTTTGTAATCTTTTTAATCTCCTTTCATATTTCATCAATACTTTCTCATTACTATATTTAATTCCATCACTTGTCACTACTAAATCTTTTATACCTAAATCTATTCCTACTATACTTGTAGGTGTTACTTTTTCTATTAAAGCATCTTTTACTACAACTACACTTACATAATATTTACCTGTAGATTCTCTTGATATAGTTGCATTTAATATCTTTCCTTCTATTTTATTTTTAGTTCTAAAACCTCTTATTTTAACTTTTCCTAGTTTAGGTAATTTTATATTTCTAATTAATAAATCCACCTCTATATTACTATATTCTTTTTCTTTATGTATACTTCTTATACAACTAGTTCTATAAGACTGTTTACTAAATCTATTTTTAAATTTAGGATAACCTTTTCTTTTAGCATAATAATCATTAAAAGCTTTACATAAATCATCTACAGCAGAACATAATACAGTTGAATCTACTTCTTTTAAAAACGCATTTTCTTCTTTTAATTTAGGTAAATCTTTATGTAAATCAAATCTATTTATACTATTATTATCTTTTAAATAATTAAGATAATAATTATATACAAATCTTTTACATCCTAAAGTTTTATTAATTAATTTTTTTTGTTCATTTGTTGGATATAACCTAAATTTATATGCTCTATATATCTCCATAATATGAACCTCCCTTTAGTAACTTAAGTGTACTATCTAGAAGATATGTTTGTCAATACATTTTTTCGATTTTATTCATTAAAAACGCAATTTCCTTATATATAAAAGAAGAAGTTTTATTCTTTAGACTTCTTCTTTTTCATATCAAGTAATACTTCTTTTCTTGAGAAGTTTTCTTTACCTTTTTTGTCTTTTCCTATTGCTTTTACTAAGATAGTATCTCCTTCTTTTACAACATCTTCTACTCTGTCAATATGTTTAGTATCAAGTTGTGATACATGAACTAATCCTTCGCAACCTGGCCATACTTCTACAAAACATCCAAAATCATGAACAGCGACTACTTTCGCTTCATAGACTTTACCAACTTCTACTTCTCTTGCTACATCTTCGATCATCTTAACTGTTTTATCAATGATATCTTGATCACTATGATATACAATTACTCTACCATCATCTTCTAAGTCTACTTTAACGGCATTAATGTTATTAACATCAGTTACATTACTAGCATCACAAATAATCTTAGTAATCATCTCTCCACCTTTACCAATAACATCACGAATCTTAGAAGGATTAATATAGAATACTTTAGTCTTAGGAGCATATTTAGATACTTCCTTACGAGGTTCAGGTATTTGTTTTTTAATAACTTCAAGTATTTCTAGTCTTGCTTTCTTTGCTTGTTCTAAAGCTTCTTTTAATATTTCTTTAGTAACTCCTTTTATTTTAATATCCATCTGTAATGCACATATTCCAGTAGATGTACCTGCTACTTTAAAGTCCATATCTCCTAGATGGTCTTCCATACCAGCGATATCTGTTAGAATTGTATAATCATCATCATTTGTAATAAGACCCATAGCAATACCTGCAACTGGAGATTTTATTGGAACACCTGCTGCCATTAGACTCATACATCCTGCACAGATTGAAGCTTGTGAACTACTACCATTACTTTCAAGGATTTCTGATACGACTCTAATTGTATAAGGGAATTCATCTTCACTAGGTATAACTTGAAGTAAGGCTCTTTCTCCTAAAGCACCATGACCAATCTCACGTCTACCAGGAGCCCCATATCTTCCTGTTTCCCCTACTGAAAATTGTGGGAAGTTATAGTGTAACATAAATCTCTTTTCATCTTCTAAACTTAAACCATCAAGAATTTGATGCTCGCCTAAAGCTCCTAAAGTTGTAACAGCAAGGCACTGTGTCTCTCCTCTTGTAAATAAAGCAGAACCATGAGTTCTAGGAAGTAAATCTATATCAGTAGAAAGTGGTCTAATTTCATCCATTTTCCTACCATCACTTCTAATTTTTTCTTTAACAACAATATTTCTAAATAAACGATATTCTACATCACTAAATATCTTCTCTACTTTAACAAGTAATAAATCTAACTCTTCATCTTCAAGGTCTTTATTATCTTCTCTATATTTTTCTAATAAATTATCTTTTATTTCATCAATTTTACCATAACGCTCTAACTTCTCTTTAATCCTTAAAGCTTCATCTAAGTCTTTCTCTATTAGGTTAGTTACTTCATCTCTTAAGTTATCTTCAATAGTTAAACTCTCATATTCAAAAGGAGTAACACCAATATCAGAGATTATCTCACTTTCCCACTTACATAACTCTTTAACCGCTTCATGGCCTTTCATTAACCCCTCAAGCATAATCTCTTCGTCTACTTGTTTAGCACCTGCTTCTACCATGTTAATAGCGTCAAATGTTCCTGCCACTGTAAGGTCTAATTCGCTTTTTTCTAATTCTTCTACGGTTGGATTGATAATGTATTCTCCATCAATATAACCTACTTTAACACCAGCGATAGGACCTAAGAAAGGTGCTCCACTTATCATAGTTGCTATAGATGAACCTAACATTGCTGTTAGTTCAGGAGAACAATCTTGATCAACTGATAGAACTGTATTAATAACTTGTACTTCATTCTTAAAGTCTTCTTTAAATAAAGGTCTCATTGGTCTATCAATCATTCTTGCTGCCAACGTTGCCGCTTCTGTTGGTCTTCCTTCACGTTTTATAAATCCTCCAGGAATCTTTCCAACAGAATAAAGTTTCTCTTGATAGTTTACGGTTAATGGAAAGAAGTCACTTAATAAATTAGCTTTCTTATTAATAACAGTTGCCGTTAATATAACAGTATCATTATATCTAACTAAAACAGAACCACTCGCTTGTTTAGCAAGTTCCCCATGTTCTACTACTATCTTCTTTCCATAAAAATCATATTCATATACTTTCTTACTCATCTTACTTCCCTCTTCTTTCTCTATATTTCTTTAATACCATTCTTTTCTCTTCCATAGGTCCATCATACTTTACTACCGATAAATAAGGTACCATTGTAGGACCTACGAAAAATCCACCTACCTCACTATAATCTTTATTAGAATACTCTATTTCTGTTTCTAAATCAATAAATTTACTTTCATATAAAACTCCACGACTAAGAGTAGATAATTCACAACCTTTCTTTATTCGATAAAGTAAAGCTTTCTCTTTAATTATTTGACTAGATATATGATACTTAGCACCCCAATACATCATAGGTAAATCATAATTATAGCCTCTTACAAACTTATAGTTAGTAGTTTGTTCTATATTCCCTATAAAAATATTACTAACATCAAGCTTTTTACTTCTATCTTTTTCAAACGTTCTAATTATTGTTCCCTTTAGTTGATGTTGATATTTCTTTAATCTAGTATAAGGAATTAATTTATCTACCTGAATATCACTAGGTTCTACATATTCTTTAGTCATTAAATTAATAACTTTATCTATAGATTCCCTATAAAGTAATATTTCTTTATTATCTAAAGTAACTCCTATATAAACATTATTAGCATTCATAATACCTCCACAAATCTATTATATAATAACAGAAAAAAAGAGAAAATTCTACTCTTTCCTTTTATTAATTTAAATTTGTTAAATAAAATCGCTATGTACTAGAATTTGCGTGATAATTATAATCGCTATATATTACATTATAGTCTAATCCACTATAGTTATTATATACATTAGAATATGTAATATTAGATGTCTTATTAATATTATTCTTTTCAATCACTTCAACTTGTTCTAATATCTCAGTTGTATAATTTAAATATTTGTCAAACATATACCAGTCTAAATATCCTTGAAGATGGTTTGTTGAAACGCCATGGAAATGAGATAAAAATACT
>DVHC01000057.1 GCA_018712385.1 Candidatus Onthousia excrementipullorum
AAATAAATTAGTACGGTGGCGACCATCGGAATTTAAGCCTATGGAGAATAGAGGTTACTCTATCTATGAAATAGGAATCCTTGGAGGCAACGACAAGGGCGAAATAAAATTTATTTTATTTCTTATGTTCTACCAGAAGGGGTAGAAGCAGAAACTACAGTTACAGTGTGTAAAAGTGGATGTGATTATACTAATTTTGATGAAATAGTCGATGCTTATTTATCTTCGACTTTAACAGATAAAGATTTAATAGTTAAGGTAGGAGAAGGAGAATATGTTGATGATAATTTAAGCAGAACTGTTGATTTTGATTCTTTACAAATTATAGGTGTATCAAAAGAAAAAACGATACTTAATAATGCTATAATTTATTCTACATATAATACTAGCAGAATAGATATAGAAAATCTTACTGTAAATCATGCAAGTGATAAAACTATTGCTATAAAATCAGTAAATAATTTAATTTTAAAAAATGTCAATATCAATATTAATGAAAGTTTAGGTGAAGAGTCTTTTGGTTATAGATTAATATTTATAGAAAATAGTACAAATGCTGTTATTGAAAATGTAACTATAAATAATGATACAGATGATAAAAGTTTACCAGATCTCACTTATTATCAACAAAATGCTCAAAATTACTTGGGTATGTATTTAAAATCTAAAGATTTAACTATAAATAATTTAACCATTAATGATAATGGTGGCATTCCTTTAAATAAGGGTTTATAATGTAGGTAATGCAAGCATAAATAATTTAACTGTTAATAATAGTACAGTTGGATTATATGTACATAGAAATATAAATAATAATATTAATTCTAATATAGAAGTAAATAATAGTAATCTATTAAATAATACTTGTTCTAGTTTTAATATTTTAGATAATAACACGTTTGGGGGAATAGAAGTAACTAATAAATATAATGGTTTAATTGCTTATAATCTTCCATACTCTTTGAAAAAGAATTATCAAGTAGTATTTAATAGTGGTAATAAACTAAACTGTGCTGTTGCAAGTGGAACTAATACAAATACTTATGTAAGTGGAGATAATACTTGGAATAAGAAGCCTCTTAGTTATACTTATGATGAGATAAATTATGATAATTTGAAAGATACTACTCAAAATGTAAATAAAGGTACAGTAGATGTAGGTAAAAAATATAAAGGAACTGTGACTATTGAAGAGGGAAGTAGTGTAGATGATGAAACTGCTTTTCTAGAAGAATTAAACTTAAATGGAGTTACTTGGAAAGTAGAAGATGAATCTATCTCTAAAATAGAAAATGGTAAGATAATAGGCTAAAGGAAGGAATAACTACGATAACAGGAGTTAGTAGTGATGGCTTAATTAGTTATGAAATAGAGGTTAATGTTATTAAAAATCCCATAACTAATAGTAGTATTTATATAGGAGTTGGAGTGATTTTAATATTATTACTTGGAACAGCATTATATACTGTATATAGAATAAAAATAATTGCTAATAGAGAATAGATATATATTGCTAGGTATATATCTTTTTTCTAATCTATATTTACAAACAAACGTTTATTAGGTATAATTGACTAGAAAGAGGTAATTATGAATAAAAAAGAGATATTTTACGATGAAATCAATTATATAAAAGATGAATCTTTAAGAAAAAGTCTTGGAAAGTTAATAGAACTATTACCAGATTATTTCTTTAAAGAACCTGCAGCATCAACTGGTAAGTATCATCCTAGTTATGCTCAAGGTGAAGGTGGTCTACTACGTCATACAAAAGCTGCTGTTAGAATAGGGTATGAACTATTACAAGACTTATCTATTGGTAAGAAGTATACTTCTCATGAGAAAGATTTAATGCTTATGGCGCTTTTATTGCATGATGGATTTAAAAAAGGTCTTAAAGAAGAGAGATATACTCGTTTTGACCATCCCCTAATCGCTAGTAAAGTTATTCTTGATAATGCTAGTAAAGTAGGATTAAGTAGTGAAGATGCTAAGTTTATAAGCGATGCTATTAAAACACATATGGGTGACTATACTGTTGATTATAATGGTAATGAAGTTTTAGAGAAACCTCATAGTAAATATCAAAACTTTGTCCATATGTGTGATTTCTTAGCAAGCCGTAAATGTTTGCTAGTACCATTTGATGAACATAATAATATTAATATATAGGAGGCTATATTATGGGCAAGATTATTGTTATTGAAGGGATAGAAGGTAGTGGAAAAGAGACACAAAGTAAATTATTAGTAGAGTCTTTAAATAGAATGGGTATAAAAGCGATAGAATTTTCTTTTCCTATGTATGATACTCCTACAGGGAGAATCTTTAAAGATTGTCTTTTAAATAACAATAATTACTTTAATGAAGGGATTGATTCCTTAGACCCTGAACTTGTTTGCTTATATACCGCTGCAGATAGAAAGTATAATATAAATAAAATTAAAGAATATCTTGATAATGACTATATCGTTGTTATTAATCGTTATACTAGTTCTAATATGGCTAATCAAGGTAGTAAGTATAGTGATAGTGAAGATAGATTTTATATGTATCAGTGGATAGATAAACTAGAGTATTGGCTTTTAAAACTTCCTAAACCAGATTATACAATATTACTTAATATGCCTTATAAATATAGTAATCAATTATCTTTTGATTTAACAGAAGAGGATTCTAAACAAACTAGAGTTTTAGAAGCTTATTTAGAACTTGCAGGACTTTATAACTGGGATATTATAGATTGTATTGATGAAAATAAAGAGAAAACAATTGATGAAATACATAAAGAAATAATAGAACTTTTAAAAGATAAAGGTATAAAATAAATGAGTTTTGGGAAAAGTATTATTAGGTGATAATTATGGATTATTTATTAATACTTTTAAAAACTCTTTTCTTTTATTTTGCCATTGTTATATTTTACCGCTTTATGGGTAAAAGAGAAGTGGGTGAATTGGGAATAATAGACTTAATAGTCTCAGTTTTAATTGCAGAACTTGCAGCGATTAGTATTGAAAGATATGATAGTAGTGTATTTTTAATGCTCTTACCAATAGGAGTCTTAGTAATACTACAAATAGTACTTGCTAAAATCTCTTTAAAAAGTGATAAGGTTAGAAGTATGTTAGATGGAGATGCTTCTGTTATTATAGATAATGGTAAAGTTAATTTTAAAGAGATGATTAAACAACGTTATAACTTAGAAGATTTACTTACTCAGTTACGGGCTAGAAATGTTAAAAGTATCGAAGAAGTAGAGTATGCTATACTTGAAACTAGTGGTAAACTTTCTGTTTTTACTAAAGATGCTAATAACAGTGGACCATATCCATTACCTTTAATCCTTGATGGTAAAATACAGAAGATGACACTTAAGAAAATAAGAAGAAAAGAGAAATGGCTTAATGAGTTGCTTGCTAGTAAAAAAGTTAAACTTGATGATGTGTTTTATGCTTTTTATAAAGACAATCAACTATTTATTATAAAAAATAGTGATTGTATCTCTTAATTAGACAATAAATTTATAGTTTTAATAATATGATAAGTGTATGAAAAGAGAATATTATTTAATACTTATCATTTTTTTATTAGTTGTAATTTATATTTTCATACCTAAAGATACTTTAAAAAAAGAAGATGAACCTAAGATAGAGGAAGAGAAGCGAGCTGTGTTTATTTCTTATATTGAACTTGGTAATAATTTAAGAGGTAAAAGTAGTGAGGAGATGAAACATACTATAAATGATATGCTTGATAATGCTAAGAATTTTGGCTTTAATATGATAATACTTCAAGTAAGGAGTTTTAGTGATGCTATATATAAATCATCTATTTATCCTAGTAGTAGAAGTGTTGTTAATACTGAAGGAGATGATTTACCTTTTGATATTTTAGATTACTTTGTAAAGAAAGCTCATAAAAAAAATTTAGAATTACATGCTTGGATTAATCCTTATAGAATTAGTAATGATACAGATATTAGTGTAATTAGTAAAGATAATCCTGCTTATAAATTATTAAATACTGATGCTGTTAAAATAATAGATAATGTAGGGATTTATTATAATCCTGCTAGTAGTAAAGTAGAAACATTAATTCTTGAGGGTATAGAAGAGATAATTAAAAGCTATGATGTTGATGGGATACATTTTGATGATTATTTTTATCCTAAGAGTGATGATATAGATAAAAATGAATATGAAAAGTCTTTAAAAGATAATAATTTAACTTTACAGCAGTTTAGATTAAATACTATTAGTTCTTTAATTAAAAAAACTTATAAACTTATAAAATCTTATGATAAGGCAATTTTTTTTGGTATTTCTCCTGATGGTAATATAGATAATAATTATAATAGTAATTATGTTGATACAAGGCTTTTTTGTACTGAAAAAGGGTATCTAGATTATATAATGCCTCAAGTTTATTATGGTTTTTTAAATAGTACTAAACCTTTTGAAGATACTGTTAAGTCTTGGAATAATTTAATAACTAATAATATAGAATTAATACCTGCACTTGCTTTTTATAAGACTGGTAATATAGATGAATATGCTAAAGAGGGGTCTAATGAATGGATAGAATATAATAATATTATTTCAAGAGAAGTAATGTTAAGCCGAGAATTATCTAATTATAGTGGCTTTGCTATCTTTCGTTATGATTCAATATTTGGCAGTAACTTGACATCTACTTCATTTTTAGAAAAAGAAAATTTAAAAAATATTTTATCTTAAAAGAAATAATGCTATAATGTAATAAAGATAGGTGATGTGATGAATAAGAAAGGATTTACATTAATTGAGTTACTTGCTACTATATCGATACTTGCTTTACTAATGATGGTAGCAGTGCCTAATGTTATGAGTACTATTGATAAGAATAAGCAGAATACTTATGTTGAGGATGCTAAAAGAATGATTACTTTAGCAGAATATGAGATTAGAAGTAATAGTAGTATAGAACTTCCAACCAGTGGTAATTGTATTGTTATTCCTCTTGGTTCTTTGGATTTAACTGATTTTAGTGATGGCCCAGAAGGCGGTAGTTATGATTTAGAAAATTCATATGTTGTTATTGCTAGAAGTGGTAGTAGTTATGTTTATTATGCCACTATTGTTGAAAATTATGATGGTTCAACACGAGGCTTACCTTTAATTAGTAGAGATGATTTAAATAAAGAAAGTGCTAGAACTAAAGTTGTAAAAGGGGATGACTTGAATATTATAATACCAAAAGTTGGAAGTAAACTTAATGGATATACAGTGTCAAATATTATTGACAGTTAGCAATTTATTTGTTATGATTTAAAAGTAAGATATGGAGGTTATTTGTAATGAAAAAAATAAATAGGAAAGGTTTTACCTTAATCGAATTATTAGCAGTTATCATTATCTTAGCAATATTGATGACTCTTGCAATTACAGCAATGTCTGGTTATATCAGAGGAGCTAGAAAGGATACTTTTGTTACAACTGCTCAACAATATGCTAATGCAGCTCGCTTTAGTTTTGTAAATGGAGAATATTCTGCAGATGTAATGCCTGCAAGAGGCCAATGTCTAGTAGTATCTACAAATACTATAGCACTTGAGAGTGGTTCACATGAAAGTTCATTTGGACAAGCTTATACAGATAATAGTTATATTATAATATTTAATAATACAACTACTGGTCAAGATAAGTATGAATATTACATTCAAATGGAAGATAAAGCCCATAATGGATTTGGTGTTTTAGAAGAAAATACTCTTGATGGTGATTTAGTTGTAGAAAAAGATGTTGCTAGTGAGAGAAATTTCCAAGATAATCTTGCTAAAGGTGGTACAATTAATTTATTTAAGGGAACTAGTAGTACAACTTATGAACAATCAGCTTCTAATACTTGTACAATTTCAGGTGTAATTACTGGTTAATTAAAAAATATAAAAAAGAACAAGAAAAAACTTGTTCTTTTCTATTGTCAAATTTTAAAATTTCGTTATAATAA
>DVHC01000058.1 GCA_018712385.1 Candidatus Onthousia excrementipullorum
CATTATATAGGTATTTGTCATTTTTTGATAGTAGAAAATGTTAAAAACAGGGGTGATTAGTAAAATATGCTATTTATCCTTGTAAAATAAAGGAAAGGGGTATTGGAAAGTATATAACCTTTCACAATACCGTATATAAGAGGGAGGTTTTTTATGGATGTATATGGAAAAAGTAATAGTTATGCTGTTGCTAATATAGATAATAACAATTATTTGGTGAGGAAAAATAGTGGTGAGGTCTATTGTGATGCTTATCAGTTAGGTTCTAGTTCAGTTAACTTTTTAGAATATATTGATGATAAAGTAATTGTATCTGGCTGGGAAGATAGTAAGGGTGCTTATATGTATTTATTTGATAAATATGGTAAAAGTACAGAAATAAGAGAAAGCCCTTATATTTATAGATATGATGAAGGTGTTTATGGGTATAAAAAAGATAATTGTAAAAATATAGTTGTGCCTAATCAGTTTTTTTCTTCTTTTAATGAGTTGAATTTTAAAAAAATTATTGGTAAAGTACCTGATATTAATTTGGATAAAATTAGTGTAAATATTAAATATAATAAAGATGAAGAGAAAAAGTATTTTGAAGCACTTATTAATTTTGGAGATATTGATACTATTCATGTTCCTTTTAAAATAACTGAAAAAAGAGAGTTTATGTTTTATCCTTTTATATATAGTTCTATATCTAAAAAAGAGAATGTTCTTAGTAATGAAGATATTTTACTTCATTATTCTGATTTTATTTTTGCTTTTGTTAATAGTTTTTTGGTGAAAGATATGATTTATCTTATGAATATAGAAGAGGAAATTAGATGTAGTGAAGATAATAAAGGTTTAAGTTATGTTAAAAAGAGAATAGGAGATTTTGAACAATAGTTATTAATGAGGTGTTATAATGCAGACAGTAATTATTATAGGAGCAGGTCCTGCTGGTTTGACTGCTGCTTATGAGTTATTAAAGAAAAGTAAAAAATATAAAGTAATTATCTTAGAAAGTGATAGTCAAGTGGGAGGAATTTCTAAGACTATTAAATATCATAATAACTATATGGATTTGGGAGGACATCGCTTTTTTTCTAAGAGCGAAGAAATTCTTGAACTTTGGAGAGAAATTATGCCTGTTCAAGGAAAGAAAAGTTTTGATGATAAAGTTTTAGGGCGAGAAAAAAGGTTGGAGAAAGATGGACCTGATCCAGAGAGAGTTGATAATACCTTTTTAATTAGAGATAGAGTCTCTCGTATTTATTATTTAAAACATTTCTTTGATTATCCTGTGACTTTTAATTTTGAGACATTGAAAAATTTGGGGTTTTTTAGAGTTGTAAGTTGTGGTTTTAGTTACTTAAAAGCATGTATTTTTAAAAGACGTGAGATATCTTTAGAAAACTTTTATATTAATAGATTTGGGAAAAAACTTTATAAAATGTTTTTTAAGAGTTATACAGAGAAAATATGGGGAAGAGATCCTAGTAAAATTAGTGCTCTTTGGGGTAGTCAGAGAGTTAAGGGATTGTCTATTATAAAAATAGTAAAAAAAGCTTTGCATATTAAAAGTAAAGATAAGGAGACATCTTTGATTGAGAGTTTTTATTATCCTAAATATGGTCCAGGACAGTTCTTTTTAGAGATGGAGAAGAAAATTATGGAAATGGGAGGAGTTATTAAGAAAAACTCTCCAGTTATTAAAGTTAATATTAAAAATAAGAAGATAATCTCTTTAATATATAAAGAGAATGGTAAAGAAAAAGAGATAAGGGGAGATATCTTTATTTCATCAATGCCTTTAAAAGATTTGGTAGATAGTTTTTCTATTAAAGTAGAGTCTAATATTAAAGAAATAGCTGCTAATTTACCATATAGAGACTTTATGACAGTTGGTTTGTTAGTTAAAAAACTTAATTTAGTTAATACTACTAAGATAAAGACTCTTGCTAATATAATTCCGGATTGTTGGCTTTATATTCAAGATAATAGTGTAAAGTTAGGAAGAATTCAAATCTTTAATAATTGGTCACCTTATATGGTAGATAAGCCTCTTGATACAGTGTGGTTAGGATTAGAGTATTTTTGTAATGAATCTCTTGATATGTGGAATATGAAAGATAAAGATTTTGTTAATATGGCGATAGATGAGTTAGTAAGTATGGATATAATTAATAAAGAAGATGTTTTAGATTATCATTTAGAAAGAGTTAAGAAAGCATATCCTGCTTATTTTGATAGTTATAAAGATATAGATAAACTTATAGATTATTTAAATAAAATTCCTAATCTTTATTGTGTGGGAAGAAATGGTCAACATCGTTATAATAATATGGATCATTCAATGATGACTTCAATAATTGCAGTTAGAAAAATTATAAATAACGATAAAGATAAAACAGATATTTGGAATGTTAATACAGAAGAGGTGTATCATGAAGAAAAATAGAAATATTAGTAAAAAAACATTATTTTTGTACTTTAATATTCCTTTTATTTTAGTACTTTTATTTAGAGTTAATTATAATGATACTTGGTTTTTACTTAATCATGGGAGATATATCTTAAATAATGGATTTCCTAGTATAGAACCTTTTACTATTCATAATAATTTCTCTTTTATAATGCAACAATGGTTATCTTCTGTGATATTTTATCTATCTTATAGTATTTTAGGTAAGTATGGTCTTTTACTTATAACTCTTATTGTAACAGGATATATTATTTTTATTAGTTATAAACTATGTATGTTATTAAGTGATAATCGTTCTAAGTTATCAATTCTTATTTCTGTAATTACAGTAACTTTATTAGCGACATTCTTTATAACTAGTAGGCCTCATATCTTTACTTTTGCTATTATAATTACAGAGCTTTATTTATTAGAGAAATATATTAAAGAAAATAATACTAAGTATTTATATTTTTTACCAATACTTTCTCTTTTAGAGATTAATTTACATGCTTCAATGTTCTTTATGTTATTTCTTTTTCTTCTTCCTTACTTAATAGATGCTTTTAAATATAAAATAGGTCCTTTTGAAAGTAATGGTTATAAAAAGAAACCTCTATTTATAGTTAGCATTATTATGCTTTTAACAGGATTAATTAATCCTTATGGAATTTTGGCAATTACTTATATATTTAGAAGTTATGGGGTTAATTCTATTAATAGTGTAGTTAGTGAAATGGCTCCTTTAGTAATTAATGATTTAGTAGGTAAGATTTGTTTAGTTATTATCTTTTCTATTATCTTTATTTATATCTTTTATAGAAAGAATAATTTTAAGACAAGATATTTCTTATTACTTATAGGAACTATTTACCTTACTTTTTCATCATATAAAGGGCTTGCTTATTTACTTATAGGGGGAATATTACCTCTTGCCTACTATTTAAAACCTGCATTTAGAAAAGATGATATTAAGGATAAGGAGAAGTCTTATAAATATATATTAAATAGTTGTTTACTTGGAATTATTGGATTTTTAATAATAATTAGTACTAATTCTTTTGTTTTTACTTATAAATATAAAGAAGGAATAGATTATCTTTTAGATAATAATAAACCTAGTGATATTACTTTATATACTGGTTTTAATGAAGGTGCATATCCAGAGTGGATGGGTATTAAATGTTATATTGATCCTAGAGCGGAAGTGTTTTTAAAAAAGAATAATTTAAAAGAAGATATTATGGAAGAGTATTATCTTTTACAGATTGGGAAGATAGATGTTAGTAGTTTTTTAGAGAAATATAAATTTAGTTATTTGTTAGTACCAGAGACTGATTATTTATATGATAATATGAGTGATGTGGATAATTATAAGATAGTTTATAATAATATATCTATTAATGAGTTTAGTGTTGATACTTATAATGAAAAGATAAAATATAAAATCTATAAAAGAATTAGTTAAGTACATATATTAAGTTATATGTATTTTTTTGTCTTTCTTTAGTTAGCTTAATCCTTTGGTTGTTTTCATAGTATTCTATAGGAGGGTGCTTCTATGAAAATAAATAGTAAGGGTTTAAGTAATAGTGAAGTAGTTAAATCTAGAGAAGAGTATGGTACTAATGCTTTAGTAATGGTTAAAAAAGATAGTTTTTTTAAACAGTTAATTAGGAGTTTGGGAGATCCTATTATTAAGATACTCTTAATCGCTCTTGGTATTAAAACAGTCTTTTTAATACAGGATTTTGATTGGTATGAGACTGTTGGTATTGTAATCGCTATCTTTCTAGCATCATTTATTTCAACTATATCAGAGTATGGAAGTGAGAAAGCTTTTATTAAATTACAGAGGGAAGCGGAAGCGATTAAAGTTAAAGTTAGACGTGATGGTAAAGTTTTACTTATTGATATAAATGAGGTAGTAGTAGGAGATATTATATTATTAGATAGTGGTGATAGGATTGTGGCAGATGGGGTATTAATTAAAGGAGAAGTGAGTGTAGATGAGTCTTCTATTACGGGTGAGAGTAAAGAGGTTTATAAGAAACCTTTTATTAGTGGGCTTAATCCTAGTGATAATAATGAACTATTAAGAGGTAGTGTTATTTATCATGGAGTTGGAGAGATGATGGTTACGAAAGTAGGGGTTAATACTTTTTATGGGAAGATATCTTTAGAGTTACAAGAGAAACAGCCAGAGAGTCCTTTGAAGTTAAGACTTAGAGACCTTGCTAAAGTTATTAGTAGAATTGGTTATGTTGGGGCATTTTTGGTGGCTTTTTCATATCTTTTTTCAGTCTTAGTAATTAATAATAACTTTGATATAAATAGAATTGTTGTTACTTTATCTGATACTTCACTACTTTTTGCATATTTTCTAGAGGCTTTAACACTTGCAGTTACAATAATAGTAGTATCTGTTCCTGAAGGGTTACCTATGATGATAACTTTAGTACTTTCTAGTAATATGAAGAGAATGTTAAAAGATAATGTCTTGGTTAGAAAACTTATGGGAATAGAGACTGCGGGTAGTTTAAATATCTTATTTACTGATAAAACTGGTACTCTTACGAAGGGAGAGTTAGAAGTAGTAGGGGTTATGTTTGGTAATTTAGATTACTATAAGGAAAAGAAGAGACTTAAGAGTAGTATAACTTATTATAATATTTTGAAAAAGTGCATTTTATCTAATACTAATTGTGTCTATGATGATGAGAAAAAAATGTGGATAGGTGGAAACTCTACTGATAAGGCAGTAGTTAATTATTTAGGAGAAGAGAATTATTCTGTTAAAAAAATAAAAGAAGTTCCTTTTGATAGTAAGAATAAATATTCTTATACTAAAGTAATTGAAGAAAATAGAGAGATTACTTATTATAAAGGGGCTCCTGAGGTATTACTTGATAGATGTAAATACTATATATTACCTAGTGGTAGAAGTGTTCCTTTTGTTAATAAAAAGAGAATTAATGATGTGATAGATGAATATGCTAAGAAAGGTATTAGGGTCTTAATGTTAGGACTTGATGAAGGTAAGGGGTTATCTTTTATATCCTTATTATTTATTAAAGATGAGTTAAGAGAAAAGGTTAGGGAAGGGATAGAGTTAGTTAGAAAAGCGGGTATTAAGACGGTTATGATAACTGGTGATAATAAAGTAACAGCGATGTCTATTGCAAGAGATGCGGGTATTATTAATAGTGATAGAGATGTTGTTCTTACTAGTAGTGAGTTAAATAGAATGAGTGATGATAAGGTTAAAGAGATTCTTCCTAGACTTTCTGTGGTGGCTAGGGCTTTACCTACTGATAAGAGTAGACTAGTAAGACTTAGTCAAGAGTTAGGACTTGTTGTGGGAATGACTGGAGATGGTGTTAATGATGCTCCGGCTTTAAAAAAGTGCGATGTTGGCTTTAGTATGGGTAGCGGTACTGAAGTTGCTAAGGAAGCAAGTGACATTGTTTTACTTGATAATAACTTTAACTCTATAGTAAAGGCAATACTTTATGGGAGAACTATCTTTAAAAGTATTCGTAAATTTATTATCTTTCAATTAACAGTTAACTTCTGTGCTGTTTTCTTATCAATAGTAGGTCCATTTATCGGTGTTGCTAATCCTGTTACGGTTATTCAAATGCTTTGGGTTAATATGGTTATGGATACTTTAGCAGGGATTGCCTTTTCTTATGAAGCCCCTCTTTTAGAATATATGGAAGAGCCTCCTAAGAAGCGTGATGAGAAAATATTAAATAGTTATATGATTCATGAGATAGTCTTTACTAGTATATATTCCTTTTTACTTTGTATCTTCTTCTTAAAGAGTCCTTTTATTCATTCCTTCTTTAGAAATGGTAAGAATGATATTTACTTTATGAGTGCATTCTTTGGACTATTTATCTTTATGATGATATTTAATAGTTTTAATGCTAGGACAAGTAGACTTAATATTTTCGCTAATCTTTTATCTAATAAAGTCTTTTTAGGAGTAATTATCTTTATCGTAATAGTACAAGTTATCCTTATATACTATGGGGGAGATTTGTTTAGAACAACATCTCTTAGTCTAAAAGAAATAGAGATAATGTTAGTATGTGCTTTTTCGGTTATACCTGTAGAGTTTCTTAGAAAACTTTATCTTAAAAGTAAAGGAAAACTTGGTTGTGTTTAAGTGATATTAGTTGTATAATATAAATCACTGGAGGAGAAGTATGGAAAAGCTTAGGATTATGAGTTTTGATTTAGACTCTTTTACTTTAGTTAAAGGTAAAGAAGAAAGATCTAAAAGAGTAATAGATTATTTAAGAAAAATAGATGTTGATTTTTGTATGTTACAGGGTAATAATAATTCTTTATATGATCTTTCTACTAGGTTAGATGGATATGATATTATTTATGATTATTATAGTAGTATGTTTCTTTTAAAGTCTAGACTAGATACTGTTGATAATTTCTCTTCAGTAGATTATAGTGCCATTGTTACTAAATTAGATGGTAAAGATACTGCTTTTTGTAGCATAAAAAAACTTAAGAAAGAAAGTTTAGGAAAACTTAGAGATATACTTGAAGAATATAAAAATATAGACCATAAAGTTGTAGCGGGGACATTACAGAATGTAAATATAGATGATTTTTGTAAGAAATATAATCTTAATAATGTTTGTAGTAAACCTAGAAGTAATCATATCCTTGTATCTAGGGGATTAGATGCTAAAGTAGTGGATGGTCCTATGATGGGGTCAGTAGAAGCCATTCCTATGGTTGTTGATATTACTTATAAGAAAAAGAGATAGGAGATAAGATTATGAAAAATTTTAGAATAGTTAGTTTTGATTTAGATAGAGATTCTTTTGTTTTAAATAGATATGGTATAAATGAAAGAGTTGAAGCGGTTAGTGATTTTCTTAAAGAAGAGAATCCTGATATTGCTTTTTTACAGGGAGATTCTGGTATACTTAATAGATTAGAGTGTAATAATAAAGAATTATTATCTAATTATGGGATTTTTGGTATTAATAATGTTAGAACTATTGCTAAGCCTAATGTTAAATGTGCTCTTATGCATTCAGGAGATAATTTTGAAGTTACTGTTTTAAAAACTAGAGATTATAATATAGGATTTTTTAATGTTAAAAAATTAAAAAAAGATAATTTAGAAGAATTAAAAAGAGTATATAAGCAGTTTACAGACTCTAAAAACTTAGAATATATTGATTATCAGGTTATGACAGGGTCATTTGTTAATACTTCTATTAGAGAGATAGAAGAAGAGTTTAATTTGTCTTTAGTTAGTTCAGTTGCGAGAAGTTATTATGATAAGAAAAATAAGAAGCCTATGAATCATTTATTAGTTTCAGAAGATTTAGTGCCTGTTTGTGATGTTAAAAGGCATATAGGGGTTGTTGATAGTATGAAAGTTAGTTCACATTATCCTATAATTGCAGATTTTACTTATAAGAAAATTAGAAAATAGTACTGGAGGTAGTGATGTTACAAGTAAATAATGTTAGTTTAAAGTTTGATAAGAGAACTTTATTTAGTGATGTTAATTTAAAATTTACTAATGGTAATTGTTATGGAATAATAGGTGCGAATGGAGCGGGGAAAAGTACATTCTTAAAGCTTCTTACAGGAGAGATTGATACTACTACAGGTGATATTACAGTAAGTAAGGGTGAGAGAATCTCTATATTAAAACAAGACCATTATGAATTTGATGATATGAGAGTCTTAGATGTTGTTATTATGGGTAATGATAGACTCTATAAAATAATGAAAGAAAAAGAAGAGTTATACTCTCATACAGAGTTTAGTGAAGAAGATGGCTATAGATTAGCAGATTTGGAAGCAGAGTTTTTAGATATGGATGGTTGGAATGCAGAGAATGATGCGGCAATACTTTTAACTAATTTAGGAGTTAGTGATAAGTATTTTGATAGTCTTATGAAAGATATTCCTGTTAAGTTAAGAGTTAAAGTATTATTAGCATCGGCTTTGTTTGGTAATCCAGATATTCTTTTATTAGATGAGCCTACTAATAGTTTAGATATAGATGCTATTAGTTGGTTAGAAGAGTTTATTATTAATTATCCTAATACAGTTATAGTTGTTAGTCACGATAGACATTTCTTAAATAAAGTATGTACACATATAGTAGATATAGATTATGGTAAGATGAAAATGTATATAGGTAATTATGATTTTTGGTATGAATCAAGTCAACTAGCTTTAAAACAGATGAAAGAGACTAACAAGAAGAAAGAAGAGAAAATTAAAGAGTTACAAGACTTTATTGCCAGGTTTAGTGCTAATGCATCTAAGAGTAAGCAGGCAACATCTAGAAAGAAGATGTTAGATAAAATTGAACTTGAAGAGATAGTACCATCTTCTAGAAAATATCCTTATATAGCTTTTCCTATTACTAAAAATATTGGTAAAGAAGTACTTAAAGTAGATAATTTAAGTAAAGAAGTAGATGGTAAGATGATACTTAATAAAATATCATTTACTATTCAAAGAGGAGATAAGATAGCAGTTATATCTAATAACGATTTAGCAAAGACTACTCTTTTTGAAATACTTTCAGGTAATATTAAGAGTGATGAAGGAGAAGTGGTGTTTGGAAAGACAATAGATGCTGGTTACTTACCACAAGATAATAGTAGTTACTTTGATAATGATAAGAATATTTTAGAGTGGCTATCACAATTCTACAAAGTAGATGATGAGACACATTTAAGAAGTTTCTTAGGTAGAATGTTATTTAGTGGTGAAGATGTATTTAAGAAAGTTAGTGTTTTATCTGGAGGAGAAAAGGCTAGATGTATGTTAAGTAAATTGATGTTAGAAGAGCCTAATTTCTTAATATTGGATGAACCTACTAATCATTTAGATTTGGAGAGTATTACATCACTGAATAAAGGACTAGAAAAATTTCAAGGAGAGTTAATACTAACATCAAGAGACCATGAGTTAAATCAGACTGTCTGTAATAGAATTATAGAAATATTAGATGATGGTTCTATTATAGATAGAAAAATGACTTTTGATGAATATTATGAGAGAAAGTAATTATGAATATAAAAAATATATATAGTAATGCTAAAGAAAAAGTTATTGATTATTTATTAAGATATTTATGTCAACATAATATTAGTTATGTAAGAGTAGAAAATGAAGTTCATTTTTTAGATAAAATTTATAGATTTTATGATAGTAAAGATAATAGTTTGGAAGATACTTTAGAAAAAATTTATAAAACTCTAAATGAATTAGAAGTTTCTAAAAGATTAAGTCTTGATGATACTTTAATAGAGTTTACTACCAGAGAAGGAAGAGTTAATAATAAGTATCAAATGCTTGATTATAATAGTAATAAAAAGAAGTTACTTAAAATGCAAAATAGAAGAAATAATTTAAAAATTAAAAATAGTAAAACATATTAAAGTTAGATGGTTCTATTATAGATAGAAGATTAGAATTTGATGAACATTATTAAGAGAAAAATAAATGATTTTTACAATATTAGACAAAAATATATCATAATTAGTGGTTACATAGCCACTTTTTTGTATATAAGGAAAGTGCGTTTTTTTGAAAAGAAATCGAATTTATGTATTGACAAACATATCTTCTATAAAGTACACTTAAGTTACTAAAGGGAGGTTCACATTATGGAGATATATAAAGCATATAAATTTAGGTTATATCCAACAGATGACCAAAAGGTATTAATTAATAAGACTTTTGGATGTAAAAGATTTGTATATAATTATTATCTTAATTATTTTAAAGAAAACAAAGGTAAATTTAGATTTGATTTACATAAAGATTTACCTAAATTAAAAGAAGAAAATGAATTTCTCAAAGAAGTGGATTCAAGCGTATTATGTTCTGCTGTAGATGATTTATGTAAAGCTTTTAATGATTATTATGCTAAAAGAAAAGGTTATCCTAACTTTAAAAGTAAATTTAGTAGACAGTCTTATAGAACTAGTTGTGTAAGAGGTACATATAAAGAAAAAGAATATAGTAATATAGAAGTAGATTTACTATCTAGATTTATAAAATTACCTAAACTAGGTAAAGTAAAAATAAGAGGATATAGAAATAGAGAAAGAATAGAAGGAAAGATATTAAATGCAACTATATCAAGAGAAACAACTAATAAGTATTATGTTAGTGTAGTTGTAGTAGGAGATATCTTAATAGAGAAAGCAATACCTACTAGTATAGTAGGAATAGATTTAGGAATAAAAGATTTAGTAATAACAAGTGATGGTGTTAAATATAGTAATGATAAAATATTAATGAAATATGAAAAGAGATTAAAAAGATTACAAAGAGAATTATCA
>DVHC01000059.1 GCA_018712385.1 Candidatus Onthousia excrementipullorum
CATTATATAGGTATTTGTCATTTTTTGATAGTAGAAAATGTTAAAAACAGGGGTGATTAGTAAAATATGCTATTTATCCTTGTAAAATAAAGGAAAGGGGTATTGGAAAGTATATAACCTTTCACAATACCCTTAAAAAGAGGGGGTATTTGTTATGGAAAATATAGAGTTTAACAAAATAATATCTTTTGATGAAAATAGTAAATTTGAAAGAATTAATGAAGTAAGTGCAGTTGAATACTTTTTAACTTGTAGTGACGATAATTTAAAAAAATCTTTTTTAGATAAGTTTAATATTTATATAAAAAAGGGATTAAATTCTAAAGTATATACTAATAATACTATGCAAGACTTAATGTTTATTATTTTTTATTTATATGATGATCCATATTCATTATTAGTACAATTTAATAGGTTGGTTGAAGAAACTAATGGATGCTATACAGATTATTATTATATAATAAACTTTGATAATTTAGACAAGAGAGAAAATCAATATCGTTATATTAGAACAATTAGAGAGATGGTATCTGATATTGAAATTAGCGAGTCTTATAGTGATTTAAGTTTATCTAGGGATTTTAAAGATAAATTAATTAAATATAGAGATGATATAGAATTTAATAAAAGAAAGAACTCTTTTCTTAAAGAATATGGAGAGTTGGATATTGAAGAATTGAAAATAAGTTTTGATTATTATATGTCAAAAGAATATATGGATAATGGGGCAAGGAGAAAGAGTTGGGGCTTTTTACAAGGAGCTTATTCTAGTGATAGATGTAATCGTTATGAGATTTATCGGCAAGCTTATACTTATTCGTTGAAAATGTATGGTGATGAGAAAACCAAAGAGTTATTTAACTGTGAATCTGGTAGTAAATATGTTAAATCTATATGTAATGGAATTGATTTAAATGATTATTTAAGTATTAAAAAATTAATTGGGTTGGATAAGACTACTCAATGTAATATATATGATTTATCCTTAATGCTTTTTGGTTCTACGAAATACTATAGTTGTTTAGAAGATTTATTTAAAAAAGCGAATAGTTCTTTAGAAAAAGATTTTGAACCTATTATTGCAAAGTATAAAAAAGATGAAATCGATTGTTTAATCGAGAGTGTAGACTATGAAGAATTTTTAAGAAGTAATTGTAGAAGTATTAAAGAATATTGTAATAGTAAAAATATAAGTGTTGATTTATTTAAAAAAGGTCTTAGTTATCTAAAGGATGAAGTTATGTTAAAACAAATTGAAGAAAAGAAACAAAGATTGGCTAGTACTCGTTTCGCTATTGTAAATAGTAGAGTAGATAGAATTGTTGATTATATGATGAATGGAGTCCCTTTAGATAATAATACGACTCGTGAATTTGATTATTTAGATTATAAATTAATGACTAAATTAGAACTTGATGAATTTAAAAAACTTGCTTGTGATAATGCTAATGCCAATATTGTTGGAGCTGTTAGTAGATTTATAAGAAAAAATAAAAATGTAAGAAAAACTAATATTCGTTCAATATTAGATGCTAAAAATATAGTTGGATATGGAACTGAGAATGAGCATGAAATTACTGAAGAAGAAAAACTTGCTACTATTGATTATTTAAAACAACATCATTTAGTTTCTAAAAATGGAGTAATTGATTCTAAGGTTTATAATTTAGCAATAAAAAGATATCTTGCAGGTACTTTATTCACAGAAGAAGAGAAAGACAAAATTAAAAATAAATCTTAAGTATTAAATTTTTTCTTTTATTAATATGGCTTAATTTTCACTACATTTTAAAGTAAAAGCCACCATTACTACTGACTGTTGGTGGTTTTTTCTTTAAAATTCTAATACATCTTAAGTATTAAATCACTTCTCTTTTTAATATAGATTAATGAGGAGTGATTTTTTATGTGTTCTTATAATGTTATATGTGAATATGATAAATCTATTAATGATGATGAGTTAAAAAAATTAATTAATGATAAATTATATAGAATTATTATTACTCTTGAGATGAGTTTAGAATGAAAGAGGTCTTTAGGGTAGCGATTTATTTAAGGCTTTCTATTGAAGATAAAGATAAGTTAAATAGATTAGACGATAGTGAATCTATCAAAAATCAAAGACATATGTTAATGGAGGTTGTTAATAATAACCCTAGTTATAATTTAGTTAGTGAGTACTGTGATGAAGATTTATCTGGAGCAGGTACTTATAGACCAGAGTTTGAAAGATTAATTAATGACTGTGAAAATGGTAAGATTGATATTGTTTTGTGTAAGAGTCAGTCTAGGTTTTCAAGGGATATGGAGATTGTAGAGAGATATATTAATAATAAGTTTAAAGAGTGGAATGTTAGATTTATTAGTTTATCTGATAATGCTGATACAGAAAATCCTGGTAATAAGAAGTCTAGACAGATTAATGGTCTTGTTAATGAATGGTATTTAGAGGATGTTTCTAATAATATTAGAAGTGCTTTTAATTCTAAGATGAAACAGGGTGAGTTTATCTCCCCTTTCGCTCCTTTTGGTTATTTAGTAGATAGTTCTGATAATAATAAATTAGTTGTTGATAAAGTAGCTTGTTTAGTAGTTAAAGATATCTTTAATCTATATTTAAGGGGTTATGGCTACTCTGCTATTGCCAAATACTTAAATGATAAAAATATACCAAGTCCATCACTTCATAAATATAGACAAGGTATAAAGTTAAATGTGGTTAGTAATAAAGCTCGTGAAGATATTAAATGGAATAGTAATGCTATTAAGACGATACTTAAAAACGAAGTTTATTTAGGTAAGCTTGTACAGGGTAAAAGAACTACTGTTAGTTATAAGAATCATAAAATTATTAATAAAGATAAGTGTTTATGGATAAGTTATCCTAATACTCATGAAGCGATTATTGATGAGGATACATTTAATAAAGTACAAAGGGAGATGAAAAATAGGACTAAACCTAGAGGTAGTAGTACTGTTCATTTGTTTTCTGGTAAAGTTTTTTGTTTAGAATGTGAGCATTATTTAAGAAAGAAAAACTCTTCAAAGCATGAGTATTTAGTGTGTTCTAATAATAGTACCTGCTCTAATAAGTCATCAATTAGATATGATAAGTTAGTGAGTATTGTTCTTCTTGAAGTTAATAAACTATTAGATAAATTTTATGATGAAGAGTTATTAAAAGAAAAGATAAATAAAAAATATAATGAAATATATAAGGGAAAGTTAATATCTTTAGAAAGTGAGTTAGTTAGTATTAAGAGAAAAATAGATGAGTCTAAAAACTATTTAAAGAATCTTTATGAAGATAAGGTAAATGATGTTATTTCTCTAGAGATGTTTAATACTTTAGTAAGTAGTTATGAAGATAATAAGGATAGATATTCTAAACAGTTAGATGATATTAATAAAAAGATTAATATTTATAAAGAGAATATCAAAGATTTTGATAATAAAATAATCACTAAATATAAAAAGCTAGATAATCTTAATAGAGTTATTGTTAATGAGTTTATAGATAAAATTTATGTAGGTGAAGTTAAAGATAATATTAGAATTATAAAAATAAAGTGGAATTTTTGAAGAAAAAAATAGTTTAACTGCATATTATATTAATAGAGATGGTAAAAATTAAACGTGATAGATGTCGCGTTTTTTATATTATCTTATTTTTTAATGGAGATATAAAGTGTTTGGTAACTTTGCAAGAATTCTCTCTAACTAAAACAAGTAATATTTTGGAGGAAAGGAAGTGATACTTAAGAGGGAAAGTAAATTAATAAAAAAGAGAAAGTTTTTGAGTTGTCTAGTATTATTAGACAACTATAATTAAATCGTCTGGCAGTAAATATTGTAACACTGCTGTTGTTGATATTAAAGATATATTTATGGTTATTGAATTAATATTTGGTTTTAAGCTGTTAGTATGATTATAAAGAAAAGGAAGGAATTATATATGAATCAAGATAAAATGCATATTGTAAATAAGTTATTTAACAATGAAACAATTAGAACTGTTTGGGATAATGAAAAAGAAAAATACTATATTAGTGTAGTTGATATAGTTAGAGTTTTGACAGGTAGTACTAATCCACAAACTTATTGGAGAGTATTAAAAAAGCGTCTTAAAGATGAAGGAAATGAAACCGTTACTAATTGTAACGCTTTAAAATTAAAAGCTCAAGATGGTAAATATCGTTTAACTGATGTTGTTGATATTGAGGGGATGTTTAGAATTATTGAATCAATACCTAGTAAAAATGCTGAGCCTATAAAAGGGTGGCTTGCTAAACTTGGTAGTGAAAGAATTGATGAAACTTTTGATCCTTCTCTTGCAGTTCAAAGAGCAATTGATACTTATAGAGCTAAAGGATATGATGAAGATTGGATTATTAAAAGAATTAAAGGTATCCAGGATAGAAAGAAACTTACTGAAGTATGGAAAGATAATGGTGTTGACAGTAATTTAGAATATGCAATACTGACTAATGATATCTATAGAGAATGGTCAGGTATGACTGCTAAAGAATATAAGGAGTTTAAAGGGCTTAGAAAAGAATCTTTAAGAGATAATATGAGTGATATTGAGGTTCTACTTGCTGATATTGGTGAGATTACAACTAGTGAGCTTGCTAAAAAGCATAAACCTTACGGATTAAGTGAAAATAGGAAGATTGCTAAAGCAGGTGGCGAAGTTGCTAGTAATACGAGAAAAGATATAGAAGAAAAACTTGGAGAGAATGTTATTAGTAAAAATAATAATCTTAATTATCAATATATAGATGATAATAAAAAGTTAGAAAGTACTGTGTCTTAACAATATTCAAACAGTTGCTCTAATCAGGACACTTGCTACTAAACCTGATATATTACTCTTAGATGAACCTTTTTCTGCACTCGATGCCATGACTAGAGTAATGCTTGCAGATGATGTTTATAAAATGGTTAAAGACTTAGGGAAAACTGCTATTATGGTAACTCACGATTTATCAGAAGCTTTGAGCGTAGGTGATAAAGTTGTAGTACTTACCAAAAGGCCTTGTGTTGTTAAAAAGATTTATGATATTAATTATAAAAATCGTTCTACTCCATTTAATAATAGAAAAGAAAAAGAATTTAATTACTATTATGAAGCGATATGGAGAGATTTAGATGTCAAGTTATAGTATGGAACATAAAGAATTTTTAAGAAAGAAAAAAAGAGAAAAAATTATTGTTATTAGTTTTCAAATATTAATATTACTAGTGTTCATTTTAGGATGGGAACTATTAGCAAGATTTAATCTTATTAATACTTTTCTTTTATCTAGTCCTAGTCTAGTACTTAAAACTTTAGGAAGTCTATTCACTGATAATGATTTATTAGTACATATAGGTATTACTTTATATGAGACAGTAGTTAGCTTTTTAGTAGTTACAATTATTTCCTTGTTAGTCTCTACTCTATTTTGGTTTTCTAAGAGATTAGCGAAGATACTTGATCCTTATTTAACTGTTTTAAATTCTCTACCTAAAGTGGCACTTGGACCTTTAATTATTATTTGGGTAGGTGCTAGTACTAATTCTATTATCTTTATGGCTTTATTAATCTCTTTATTCTTGTCTATTATAAATGTTTATCATAATTTTAAAGAAACTGATAGTAACTATATTACTTTACTTAGAAGTTTAGGAGCTAGTAAAATACAGATATTTATGAAGGCAGTTATTCCTTCTAATCTATCTAATATTATTAATAATCTTAAGATTAATGTGAGCATGTGCTATATAGGTGTCATTATGGGTGAATTACTTGTATCAAAAAAAGGACTAGGATATCTAATAATGTATGGTACTCAAGTATTTAATATAGACCTTGTCATTGCTTCTGTTATTGTTCTAGGTGTCTTAGCTTTCTTATTCTATTATCTTATTTGTTTACTTGAGAAATTTATACAAAAGAAAACTGTTAACTGAGAAAGTTAGCAGTTTTTATGTAGTATATTTAATGCTATTTTATATGTTTTTATTCTTGACTTAGTGTATAACCACCATCTACTATTATATCTTGGCCTGTTATAAATAGAGAATTTTCACTGTCCAAAAATAAGGCTACCTTTGCTATATCATCAGGATTACCTAAACGTCCTAATGGGGTATTATTTTCTATATCTTCTATATAATTATCGAAGTCTGGAGTTTCAATATATGACATTGGAGTCTTTATAACACCTGGAGAAATAACATTACATCTAATACCTAGTTCACCATATCTAGAAGCAATAGATTTTGAAAAAGCAATTATTCCTGCTTTACTTGCTGAATAAATAGGAAAATATTTTGAACCATTATTCGCTACTATTGAACCAATGTTAATTATATTTCCTTTAATGTTGTTTTCTTTCCATTTATCAATTATCTGCAAACACATACTTATAGTTCCTTTTAGATTAGTATCAATAATATTATTTAATTCAAAATAATCATATTTTTCTTTTTCTTCACCACTACTAATTATCCCTGCACAATTTATTAAGGTATCAATATTATTTAATTCATTTATAATCTGTTTAATGTCGTTATTATTACTAATATCACAGATAAAATAATTAATAGAATTATTAGTATCATTACAGACTTCTTCTAGTTTCTCTTTTCTTCTACCTAAAATATATACCTCATAACCTTTTTCATAAAATGCTTTTGCAATAGCTTTTCCAATACCTGTTCCTCCACCTGTTATTAAAACTTTTTTAGTCATTCAATTTGCCCTCCTTTAAATATTAGTTACATTGTTCTAATATGGTATTCTAAAACTTTGCATTTATTATCAAGTAAAAATTTACCTTCAAATAACTCATCTTTAAATAAGTATGGAGTGAATTTTTGATTTTGGTCAAACTGTTTTATTTTTTCTAAATCTTCAAATTTTATCCATTCTAATACTCCTTCTTCTGATGTAGATAATAAATCTCCTTTATAATCATCAGCTGTATATACAAATATAATTCCTTCTGCCGAGTCTTTCCAATAGGATATTCCCTGTAGTTTTGGATTAATCAAAGTTAAACCTGTTTCTTCATAATATTCTCTAATAATGCAGTCTAATGGTGATTCTCCTTCTTCAAACTTTCCACCGGGAGGAGCATAGACTTGTCCCCACTTCTTAGTAAATTTAATCATTAAAACTTTATTATCTTTTTTCAAATAACAAGCCGTTGTATCTAGATGAGCAATACGGTGCTTTTTTATTTCAAAGACTATTATTCCATTTTTTATGATTTCTTCTTCATTACAATATCCATTTTGATAAAATGATTTGACTGTACTCTCAATGTCATTATGTCTATCACTAAAATCTTCTTCAAAATGGGCGGATATAGCATCTTTTAAAGATTTAAAACACTTTATACTTTTAACATCCATTAATATTTTTTCTTCTGGATGAGTAATTTTATGAAATTCTATTATATCTCCAACTCTAACTTGTTGTCTTTTATCATCATTAACTCTATATTCTCTCTTTTTTAGCCCATTTTTCATTCTTTCAAAAGCATTATCATTTACTTTCATTATATGTTTCATTAATTTCACCTCTATTTTACTTCCTATCTCTTTTATTTTACGAAAACTATTATGTTCATTTGTTCTGATTTTAGTATTACTTATTTGAGAATAAATTTTGTATCTCCAATTAAATATTATTATAAATTCTTATCTAAAATTATATTCTTTCTTTAACTCTTCTAATATCTCATAGACAATAGGGCAGATGCTAGCATTACCAATAATACTATACATACTATATAATCTATCTTCTTTATCAGTATATGGATAATCTTTACAAGACTTTGGTAAGCACTTTTTCACTTTACAATTATTATTGTTTAAAAACTGACAAGATTTAGTCTTAAATTTATATCTATCATCATCTTCTTCTAAATATTTCTTTTTAAATTTCTCTTTATCAATATGTAAAGTCTTAGTAATAGCATCTAATTCATCTTCTGTAATAACTGTTCCTAATTCTCTACAACAATTCCTACATTTTGAACAGTCATATATTTTAAAATATTTATTATGTAATTCTTTAAACTGTCTATCTAATTTATCAGGGTCAGCATTCATCTTTAGAAATTGTCTAAATCTTAAATTTTCTTCTTCTTTTAAATTTCCTAATCTTTTAATAGCTTTTACTTCAATCATAACTACTCCTTCTTTACAACCTTGTAATTAAATTATTAAAGTCACTCCAGCTAACAATACCGTCTTTTTGTAGTCTTCCTATTACTATACCAGTATTAACGTTATTTGCTTTGGCAAAGTCTTTTATTTGTTTTTCTGTATATCTATTATTTTTTATAAAATTATTATACTCAGTATCTTTTATTAAAATATTCTTTGCATAATTGTCTGCTTCTAGTTCTATTTCTGTTTTATCTATATTATCATCATCTATAAATATTTCTTTTTTACTGTGTTTTATAAGGTGGGCAATTTCGTGGAATAAGGTAAACCATAATATATCATCTCTTTTCCCTCTATCACTAATCATTATAATAGCTTTATCACAACTGATTTTATAAGAAACGCCATTAATATAAGTATGAGGCAGGTGAGGCTCATAAACTAGAGAAACACCACAACTTTTAAGAATTTCTTTTATATTATGTAAGCTTTCTAAAAATGATGTGTTAGCTAGTAATCTTATTTCTTTTGCTTTTTCTTTTAATAGTTCGGTATTATATTTAGGATATTTATCTTTATTAGATTCTATTTCTCCATATCTTAAAAAGCAGTATAGTGACTCTAAAGAAAAGTTTTCATTATTTTTTTTTCTAAAAGCTAATTTCTTTTTTAATTCTGTATCAAATGACAATGAGGCTACCCCAAAGAATTTTCTTAGATTTATTACTTTTTCAATAGGATCTTTTGTTTTTTCTATATAATCCCAATTTCTTTTAGACATTTCTAAGTATGGAATATTAATTAAATATTTTTCATCTTCTATTATAGAGTCCATATCTTTTTTTCTTTCTAATGATTCTCTATAATCACTTTCTAGGTTATTCCAGAAACTTGCTCTTATATTAAAGACATATTCTAATTTTAATGCTGTAGCTGGTGTTATAGGGGCTTTACCTTTAATTATTTCATTAATTGTTTTTTTTGTTATGCCTGTTTTATTGGCAAGGTCTAATTGTGTCATACAATTTGTTTCTAATAATTCTAAAAGTGTTTCTCCTGGTGCTATTACATATTCTTCAAACTTTTTTAGATTACTCATAATGCTTGTTCACCTCCAATATCTCTATATCTTTTATATTTCTTAAATCTTCTATTATTATATTATTATCTTTATTTTTAAATATTAATCTGTATTGATTTGTTATGTTAATTGCAAAATTATCTTTTAAATCTCCTTTAAGTTTATGTCTTCTATATGGTAAGCAAGTAGGGACATCGTTTAAATTGTCAAAAGCTTTAAGCTCTTTTATTCTTAATGGCAATTTCTTTACAACTTCTACACCATATTTTTTGACTAATTCTTTATTATATTTAGGATTTTCACATAATTTTTGTAGTTTATCTGTCTTGTATGTTAATTGCACTAGAACCTTCCTTTATTTAGATTAACCTATTTGGTTAATTAAATTATATATAAATTAAATAAGTATGTCAATAAAAAATTAACGAAATTAGTTAATTAAATTAATCGTTATTAAATGTTTTTTTGTTTCCTATTATAGCATAAATTAAAAGAATCAGAATAATTAATTTACTCTGATTATAAATATTCATCTAATTTATTTGTTTTATAAAGTTCTATTTTATATTTAAGTTTATCTAAAGCTTCGGTCATTGTTCTGATCTTTTCTTCAAGCTTATCTTGTTCTTCCTCCAATAGATGTTGACGTTCTAGTTTAGTACTTTCTCCTTCATCGTATAAATCAACATACTTTTTTAATACTTCTATAGAAATACCAGCACTACGCATACATTTAATAAATTCTATTCTTTTTAAATCTTCTTCACTATAATCTCTTATACCACTACTATTTTTCTTAACTGGTCCTACTAGCCCTACTTTCTCATAATATCTTAATGTATCATTAGTCATATCAAATTTTTCTGCTACTTCTTTTATAGTCATTTTATTACTTCCCTTCGTAGTTATATTATCACTTAGAGTCTAGTCTAAGTCAATATTTATTTTTGACATAATAACATTGTTATTTCTATATAATAATATTGATAATGAGGTGATTATTTTGGATAAGAAAAGAATTTTGGTACTTGCTATAACTGGTATTCTTATTGTTTTAGGAGGGATAACACTATTTATAAATCATAATTTAGAAAGTAAAGACGAAAAAACTAAAACAATGGTCTCTACTGTGATGAGTGTTGATGATAGTACTTTTACTATTCAAGATAGTAATAATATTATTTATACATTTGGAATTGTTGATAATAATTTATCTGTTGGTGATGTTATTGAACTTGAATATAATGGCTCTTTAAATAAAAATAAAGCTTTACAAGACAGTAAAGTTTTGGGATATAAGACTATTAAGGTTAGTAATGATGAAGAAGGTGTACCTAGCGAGTGGCAAGATAATGGTATTTTTAAGGATTTTTATATCTTTGCTGCTAAGAAGTTAAAAACTATGTCACTTGATGAAAAAATAGCTCAGTTACTACTTGTAAGATATCCTGATACTAATCCTGTTGAAACGTTAGAGAAATATCAATTTGGTGGCTATGTCTTTTTTGAAAAAGATTTTAGAGATAAAACTAAACCAGAAGTAAAGGAAATGATTAATAATTTACAAAATGTATCTAAAGTACCTATTTTAACTGCAGTTGATGAAGAAGGTGGAACTGTTGTAAGAGTAAGTAGTAATCCAAACCTTGCTAGTAGTAAATTTGAATCACCAAGAGATTTGTATTTAAGTGGTGGTTTTGAGAAAATTAGACAAGATACTATTAATAAAAGTTTATTGTTATCAGAACTAGGGCTTAATTTAAATCTAGCACCTGTTGTAGATGTATCTACTAATTCAGGTGACTATATGTATAAAAGAACTTTAGGAGAAAATACAGAGTTAACTAGTACTTATGCTAAAACAGTTATTAGTGCTAGTAAAGGATTAGGTGTATCTTACACTTTAAAACATTTCCCAGGTTATGGAAATAATAATGATACGCATACAGGTCAAGTTATTGATAATAGAACATATGCAGATATTGAGAAAAATGATTTACCACCTTTTGAAGCAGGTATTAATGAGGGTGCGGAAGCTGTGCTTGTGAGTCATAATACTGTAACTAATATTGATTCTAGTAATCCAGCATCTTTATCTAGTAATGTTCATAATATTCTTAGAAATAAACTTGGCTTTACGGGTATTGTTATTAGTGATGATTTAGCGATGGGAGCTGTATCTTCTATTGATAATGTAGCAGTGAAAGCGATTATGGCAGGTAATGATTTACTTATTACTACTGATTATGAAGAAAGTTTTAATGATATTAAAGAGGCAGTAAATAATAAAACTATTGATGAAGGATTAATTGATAAATTAGCTTTTAGAGTACTTGCTTGGAAATACTATAAAGGTTTAATATTTGAAAATCAAAAATAATTAACAACTCGTCTGAACCGACAAGTTGTTTTATATTTTATATAGTCAAGTTTGTGTAAACCTTTTTGGCAATGCCGACAAAATGGTCAAGAAAAGAAAAAGACTTAAGTAAAATACTTAAATCTAATCTAATATATTCTTTAAGACTATTGTCTTTGTTCTACTCATTTCTTTTAGAGTTGTAGATATTCCTTCGTTACCAATACCTGAATGTTTCCAACCACCAAATGGCATTTCAGCAGCACGGAAGAAACTTGCTCCATTGATAACGGCTCCCCCTACTTCAAGAGCATTAGCAACTTTGAAAGCTGTTTTCATATCACGAGTCATGATATTTCCACATAGTCCATAACTACTTTGATTTGCTATCTCTATGGCTTCTTCAACGGTATCAAAACTACATACAGGAATAACTGGTCCGAATATTTCCATATCTTTCATAACGTCCATATCTCTGGTAACGTTATCAAGGACTGTTGGCTCTAAGAAAGCACCGTTTCTTCTTCCTCCATAAACAAGTTTAGCTCCTTGTTCAAGGGTCTTTTTAATTTGGTCTTGAACTCTAATAGCAGCTTTTTCATTGATTAGACAACCAATATCGGCATCTTCTTGCTGAGGCATAGCGACTTTTAGAGTTTTTATCTTTTCAACAGCACGTCTAATAAATTCATCTTTAACATCTTTTTGAACTAAGAATCGTTTACTAGCACAACATACTTGTCCAGTGTTATAAAGTCTTCCCCAAACCATTTCATCGATAACTAAGTCCATGTCAGCATCATTCATAACGATGAAGGCATCATTTCCACCTAATTCTAGCATAACATGAGTAATGTTTTTAGCACAATTACCCATTACTTCACTACCAACAGCAGTACTTCCTGTTACGGTCATTAAGTTTACCATTGGATGTTTTGCAAGATATTCTCCTGTAGTTGGGCCATCACCTGAGATACAGTTGATAACTCCTGCAGGAACTCCTGCTTCCATTAGTAAATTACAGTATGTATGTAATGTTAATGGATTATATGTAGATGGTTTAACAATAACACTATTTCCCATGATTAGAGCACTTGGGACTTTTTGACCAAACAAGTCACATGGAAAGTTGAAAGGAATAATACATCCTACTACTCCTAGAGGTTCTTGGAAGGTCATTTGAATTGTTTTCTCTTGACCCTTTTCAGTTCCTGCAGGAATAACATTTCCATACTCGTGTTTTGCTTTTTCTACATAACCATAGACAAAGCTTCTTGTATTTCCTATTTCTCCTCTTGCTTCTTTTATTGGTTTACCTGTTTCTTTAGATAGAAGCTGAGCAAGTTCTTCGGCTTTGGCTTCTACTAAATCAACAAATTTATAAAGGATGTCACCACGTTCATGCATAGGCATTTTAGCCCATTCCTTTTGAGCCTTAGCAGCTTCTTTTACACACATATCAACATCTTGTTCTGTAGCATTTGGAACAGTATCAATTAACTCTCCTGTGGCAGGATTAGTTACTTCAATTACTTTTCCATCGCTAGCATCAACTAATCTTCCTCCTATTAAATTCTTCATTTAACCCTCCTATTCTTCTCCGAAAGCGGTAAATGATAGCATTAAGCCTCCACAAATGTTAGCAGAATGTTCATCATAACCATATTCACCAAAAGTAAAGACTGTAATAAATGGAACTCCATGAGCTTCTTCAACTAAGTTTTTATAAACTTCGTCAATTCTGTCACCTATTCCAAGTTTACGTCCTCCACAGTGAACTAAGAAGTATCCTGCTGGTTCTGTAGTTAATTGACTCTTAACATCTTTTAAAGTTGTTTTAGTAGATTTAATTAATTCATCTACAGTTGCTTCCAACTGAACGATAGCAGTTTTTTCTACTACTTTATTACCTAAATTAATAACATCATCTGTTGTAGTTCTTGTTCCCATATCATCTCCAAACATAGGATGACGAACTACTGTTAAGTTACCTAGTGGGTCTTTTACTCCTAAAGGTTTAGTGATTGATGCTACTAATAGGTTTTGTCCTTTTAATTCACTTGGTTTCTTACCAATCCAGTCGGCATATTTCTTTAAAGCTGATACTCCATCAATCTTAACTAAAGTACGGTCATTTCTAACTTCAGTAATAAGACCATAGTTATCACTTTCACGATATGCTCCTGTATAACTTGTTACAATATCATTATCAGTATAGAAGAAAGCAACAGCAACACCATCTGAAAATACTTGATCATTACAAAATACTTTCCAGTTTCCTTCTACTGTATCATCAGCAGCACTTCCTCCAAACATAGGAACACGACCAATGACATCTTGGATACCCATAAGATAATCTTCTTCTTCTTTTGGACTTGCTACCATATAGAAATAGTTAGGTGAATAGTTTTCTCCAGCATTTTCAACGGCAGCGCGAGCTACTTTACGACCTATTTCTCTTGCGTTTTTACCTGCTTTATGAGCAGCAACTCCAATAGTCATGTTTCTATCGTCAAAAGCCATAAGTCCAGCAAAGCCATCTTCACTTTCGATAATTCCATCATTAGTCATAATCATACCACTACTAGTACAACCAATGACTGGAGCTCCTTTCATTGATGACATTGCACCATTTACTACTTCTTCAACATCATCATTACATGAACAGTACATCATACCAAGTTTTGGACGCATACCTACAGTTGCATGTTTAGCAGCTTCTTTTCCTTTGGCATATGAATCTTTTAGGGTTGAGTACCCTACTTTTGTTTTTAACATAATTTTCCTCCCTTTTTATTTACTTCTTTTATTCATAAGCTTCTTTATATAAAGCTAAGATATCTTCTTTTGTTACTTCTCTTGGATTACCAGGTGTACAAACATCGTTAATTGCTTGGTCTGCTAGTGTTTCAAGAGCATCATATGGTATTCCTATCTCTTTTAAAGTTTTAGGTATTCCTACACTTCTTGCTAGCTTATCAACAGCATCACATACTTTTTCAACAGCTTCCTCATCATTTAAATTATCCATATCAAGACCAAACTCACGTCCCATATCTCTAAAACGGTCAGGACAAACTTTACCATTCCATCTTAAAACATGTGGTAGAAGTAGAGCATTAGCAAGGCCATGTGGTGTATCAAAGTATGCTCCTAGAGAATGAGCCATAGAGTGAACTATACCAAGTCCAACATTTGAAAAGCCCATACCAGCGATATATTGTCCATAACCAACTGCTTCAATAGCATCTTTATCTTTTTCATTAACGGCTTTTTCTAAGTTATGATAGATTAAGTTCATCGCTTGTTTATGGAACATATCTGTCATTAGCCAGTGTGCTTTAGTAATATAGCCTTCCATTGCATGAGTTAAGGCATCCATTCCTGTGGCAGCGGCCAAACTCTTAGGCATTGTAGCCATAAGTTCTGGGTCAATGATAGCTACTACTGGAATGTCATGTGGGTCTACACATACCATCTTTTTCTTTCTATTATCATCAGTAATAACGTAGTTAATAGTTACTTCAGCGGCAGTACCTGCAGTTGTAGGTAAAGCGATTACTGGCATACCTGGATTTTTAGTAGATGCTGTCCCATCAAGGCTTACTACATCACTAAACTCAGGATTAGTCATAATGATACTCATACATTTAGCAGTATCAATTACAGAACCTCCACCAACAGCGATTAGAAAGTCTGCTCCACTATCTCTTAGGATATCTAATCCTTCATTAACATTATGAACGTTTGGATTAGGTTTAATATCACAATACACTTCATATTCTAGTGATATTTCATCTAAAAGTTCTGTAACTTTACTTGTAACATTAGCATCTAATAAAGATTTATCTGTTACAACTAAAGCTTTCTTATATCCTCTCCCTTTAATTTCATCAAGTAGGCTTCTTCTAGCATTATAACCGAAGTAAGAAGTTCCATTTAATATAATTCTATTTGTCATTTTGTTTACCTCCCTTATTATCAATTATAACATATATTTCGACAATTTTAAGCGTTTTCTTTAGAAAACGTTAACAAAAATAAAAAAGATCTAATGATAGACCTTAATTATTAGATTCATGTGATATTTCTTCAATAGTTTTATTATTAGAATTTAATAGAGCCATACTAGTCCAACTTGAAGTTAGTCCATAATCTATATAGATAAGTTGTCCTGACATATATGAACAGATATCACTTCCTATAACTACCATTGGGTATCCCATATCTTTAGGCTCTGCAGCATATCCATTCCAGCTCTTTAGGAAGATGTTTTCAATCATTTGTGCACCTTCTTCGGCATTACCTGTTGGACTTGTGGATTTATTAAAGTCATCAGTTAAGCCTGTAGTTGTATCTCCTGGGTTAATAGCATTAATTCTTATTCTTCTATCAATGAACTCTTTACTCATACATTTATAAGTTACATATGAAAGTAAGCATTGTTTAGCGAAAACATAAGAACTTTCTATTTCTTTTGGATGTTCTTCATACCACTTCATCGCTTCATCCCAAGTTTTTAAATTAATTAATTCAACGGCTTTAGGATATACTTGTTGCCAACCGAAGCCTCCAACTGAAGCGATATAAGTTACTGAGCCATGATCTGTTATTCTATCAAGTAGTCTTTCAGTCATATACTTTTGACTATAGAAGTTTACTTTTTGAACTAATAGTTCTTTGCCTTTAAAGCCGGCAATACCGTGACATAAGAATAAAGCATCAATTTTATCAGGTAAATCATCTATTACTTTATCAATCTCTTCTTTGTTGCTTAAGTCAGCTTGATAGGCCTTCTTTACAGGTAAATCGATAGGATTAATGTCAATTGCATATACTTCTGCTCCTAGTTCTAGTAAAAGTTCAGTTGCTGCTTTACTCATTCCAGAAGCAGAACCAGTAATAACAACAGTCTTTCCTTCATAACCAAATAATTTTTTTAAATCCATGTAATCATTCCTTTCTACTTTACATTATTATTGTAACTCTAAAAAGGAATTTTATTTTAATTTTTTGAAAAGTTAGACTTAAATTGACACATATATTATTGTAAAGTGGTTGTTGATAAGCTGTTTAAGTGGTAGTCTGCTCTTCTACCTAGTTTATAAGCATAGTAACCAGCGGCAGCGATCATAGCAGCATTATCTGTACAATATTTAAGTGGGGGGATAGAAAGGTGAATATTATTTTCTTTACACATATCACTTAAAGCCTCTCTTAAAATAGAGTTGGCAGCGACTCCTCCTGCTACGATTAGATTATTGATATTATAGTCTTTTAGAGCTTTCTTTGTCTTAGAAACAATGCTCGTAACGGCAACTTTTTGAAAAGATGCAGCAAGGTCTGCTTTATTTATTTCTTTACCTTTTTGCTCTTCATTATGATTTAAGTTTATAACAGCACTCTTTAGGCCACTAAATGAAAAGTTATAAGAGTCATCATTTAAAGGAATAGGTAGTTTATATGTAGGTTTACCTTCTTTTGATAGTTTATCTAGTTTAGGACCTCCTGGATAAGGTAAGCCCATTACTCTTGCTACTTTATCATAACACTCTCCTATCGCATCATCTAGAGTTCCTCCTAGTTTTTCAAAGCTAAAGTGGTCTTTCATCTTAATAAGTTCTGTGTGTCCTCCACTTACAACTAGGGCAATTAATGGAAATTTTAAGTCTTCAACTAAACTATTAGCATAGATATGTCCGGCAATATGATGGACTGGTACTAGAGGTTTATTATAGATATAACTTAGAGTTTTAGCCGCTTGCATTCCTACTAAAAGGCTACCAATTAAACCTGGTCCATAAGTTATAGCGATAGCGGTTACATCCTCTATTTTCATATTCGCTTTCTTTAAACAATCTTCTATTACCAAAGTAATATTTTTAACATGTTCACGACTTGCTATTTCTGGTACTACTCCTCCAAAGTTTTCATGAATATCTATTTGACTAGAGGTACTGGTAGCAATTTCCTCTCTTCCATTTTTAACAATAGAACAACTAGTCTCATCACAACTACTTTCTATTCCAAGTATATATACATCTTTCACATTATCACTTCCTTGATTTTATTTATTTCACAATATTCAGTTATAACTCCAGCTTCTTCCAAAACTTTAAAAGCTTCATCATCAGGATACTTATTAGCATAAATTACCTTTTTAATTCCAACATTTATTATAAGTTTTGCACAAACCATGCATGGAGATTTTGTTACATAAATTGTAGAATTATTTAAATCATAACCATTTTTCAATGAATTTAATATTGCATTTTGTTCTGCATGAATAGCTTTGCATAATTCCTGCCTTTCGCCACTTTTTAATTTGTATTTTTTCCTTAAACAGCTATCTATTGTACAAGGCTTACAATTTTTAGGAACTGAATTATTTCCTTTTCCTAACACTTTATCATTTAATACAATTACAGCACCAACTTTACCTTTTGCACAATTTGCTTTTTTTGATTCATCAAGAGCCATATTCATAAATCTAATATCCATAGTTAGTCACTTCCAAACTTGCTCTTATTTTAACACAAAAGACTCCATTTTTAAAGAGTCTTTTCCATAAGTATTCCATTTATACCATCGTAATATTTTTCTCTTGTAGATACTTTTTTAAAGCCATATTTTTTATAGAGATTAATGGCTGCAATATTATCTTCTTTAACTTCTAAAGTTATATTCTTAATATTATTATCTTGATACTTTTCGACTAGATAGTTTAATAGTTTATTACCAATACCTTTTCTTCTTTCTTTAGTAGTAACTTCAAACTGTTCTATTTCAATTCTATCATAGATAAGACTATATAGAAGAAAACCTATTATCTTATCTTTTTCCACATAAGTAAGGATTTTTAAATAAGGATTTGTGGAAAACTCTTTTTCAGTTAACTTATAAGTAAAGTTATCCACAGAAAACAGTGGATAACTATCGTATTCTTTAATCATAACCCAGCTTTTTCCTCAGCTTCTGTCTTTTTTAAATAAATAGGATTTACTAAATGAGGATTAATCCCTTCACTATTTTCGTAATGTTTAACTATTTTTAGAATATCTGGATCATACTTAACTTTTTCTAGATTTATATTTATATCATTATTAGTAATAACAATTACATCACTTAAATCTTTACTTTTATCTAATAGGTCCTGTAAATATATATGAGAATCCTCTACAACTTTATTGTTATTTTTGTCATAAATCGCTCCATAAACGAACCCGCGTCTAGCATCTATTAAAGGCATTTTATAAGTCTCATTATGACAAGATATGGCCATAGCGGTTAGACCTGATATGGGGGTAATATTTATATTTAAAGTCCAGGCAATAGTCTTGGCAATAGTTATTCCTATTCTAATACCTGTAAAAGAACCTGGTCCATTAACAACTATTATCTTATCTAAGTCTTTAGGGGTAATCTCTGCTTCATCAAACAATTCTATTATTTTAGGCAATGCTTCTTTAGATAAATCTTTTTCATATTTTTTCTTTACAGAAGATACTAGTTTATCATCAATAACAATACCACTATATAAATAATCACTAGATGTATCTATATATAGAACTCTCATAGAACATCCTCACATAGTTCTTCATATTTAGAACCATATGGTGTAATAGAGATTATTCTTGTATCTTCATCTTCACTAGATAATTTAAATTTAATCTCAAGACGTTCTTCTGGTAGGTAATCTCTTATCATATCAGCCCATTCAATAATACATATACCACCTTTAGTATAGTAATCTTCTAGACCAATATCATCAACTTTGCCATCTAGGCGATAAACATCCATATGATATAGTGGTAATTCTCCACTTGTATATTCTTTAATAATATTAAAAGTAGGTGATGTTATTTCTTCTTTAACTTCAAGAGAAGAAGCAAAACCTTTAGTAAACATTGTTTTACCTGAACCCAAATCACCTATTAGACAGATAACCATATTAGGAAATTTCTCTGATTCAATATTTTGGGCTAATTCAACTGTATCGCTCTCACTGTAACTAGTTATTTTATAGTTGTTCATAATTATCTCCTCTTTTCTATCTAGTTCATTATAGCAAAGGAGAGAATACTTTTTCAAGATGTTTAGAGATTATTTTTCTATTAGTTGTTTATTTCTATTTCTAAGTGTTCATTATCAGAGATTAATGGGGTATTTAGAATTCTAAACTTCTTATCATTATAAAATAAATATCTTAACTCATCAAAGTTTTTATTAGGGTTTAGCATAAGAGTAGCAAGGTCATCTAAGTCCTTTAAATCTTCCTTAGTAAGATTAAAGAATTCATTATCGTCATCTATATAACTGGGCATAAATAGATAAGATATTTCATCTTCCATAAGAGCATGAAAATCAAAGAAAAGGGTGTAGGCTAGTATATTTAAACCTTGAAATGATGAGCCATGGATATATTTATTTATATCATCTTTACCACTTCTTACATTGAGCCAAACTTCCGCTATCCAAGCAAAGTTTTTATGGGGCATGTCTGTATGATCTTTACCACTATCAGGATCTGGATCACAAGTTATCCATCTATGTTCTTTTTTACTATAATACTCTATAATCCAGTGGTCAAAATACTTACCACCATCAGTAAAGTATGAGGCAAAACCACTACGAACTCTACATGGTATTCCTTTCGCTTTAAGAATAGAGGCAAGTAAGACAGCAACATAGCGACAAGTAATAACTACTTTATGTCTTATTTCTCTATTCTTAGTAAAACCTCTTTCATCTTGCCTAAAAAGTTCTGCCGTTATGGCAGGAGCGGTTAGTAAGATATCATCATGACTAATATATTTCCACCAAGGATATTCTTCAGAGACATGGTCATGACTTTTACCTTGTTCTAATTGTTCTTTTCTACTTCTTCTTAGTTCTGTTCTATGAATTGTTTGTGATAGTATTAAGTCAGTCAATTCTTCCATGTCATCAGGCAAACTCTTATAGTATTCTTTATATGGCTCATAATTAGTATATATACTTGTTTGTAAATAAAAATCTAACATTTCTTTATTCATAATAAAAACCTCCATATTTATTATAGAGGTTTAACATACTTAAATCCATACTTTAATATATCAAAAAATGTCAGTTAATAAAAAGACTCTTCATTTAAGAAAAGTCTTTTATAAACAAAAAAAATAGTAAGCAACTTCCTATTTTCGCATACACTATCGTCGGCGTTAAGTGGCTTAACTTCTGTGTTCGGGATGGGAACAGGTGTACCCCACTTGCTATCGTTACTTACTAAAATATAGAGAAATAATTCTCTGAAAACATAGATATTGTGTTCATCAAATTTATTAAATAGGGTTAAATCCTCGATCTATTAGTACTGGTCAGCTCAACATGTCACCATGCTTCCACCTCCAGCCTATCAACCAGATAGTCTTTCTGGGATCTTACTATATAAAATATGGGAAAACTCATCTTAAAGTTGGCTTCCCGCTTAGATGCTTTCAGCGGTTATCCATTCCCAACATAGCTACTCTGCACTGCAACTGGCGTTACAACAGATACACCAGAGGTTGGTCCATCCCGGTCCTCTCGTACTAAGGATAGCTCTCTTCAATTTTCCTACGCCCACAACGGATAGGGACCGAACTGTCTCACGAC
>DVHC01000060.1 GCA_018712385.1 Candidatus Onthousia excrementipullorum
AAAAGATTTAAAATACTTAGTACTAAATTTAGAAATAACTTAAAATATTTTGCATCATTTGCAGTTTTGATTTGTGCTCTTTTTAATTTAGATATCACCTAATTTTAGTTTTCGAACAACTCTATTATATTACAGTAATTAAATAAAGTTAACAAATTAATGCTAACTTTACTTTCCACAGCATTTTTTATATTTCTTACCACTCCAACAAGGACATGGATCATTTCTACCTATCTTCTTCTCTTTAGGCATGGAACTAAATTCTTTTTTAGTATAACCATTATAACCCCATATAGGCATATCATTTTTATATTGATCAACTATATTTTTTAAAGACTTTATATCTTTATTAGTATATTTTATCTTATATTCATCTAAAATATGGTATAAAGCATCATCTAAATAACAATTCATATATATAGTTGACATTACAAAAGAACTTATTAATTCCATTTCTTCTTCATTAGTAGTTAAATTACTTAGTACTTCTTTTAAATCATCTTCAAATGCATCTGACATATTCACTATATCATAACTAGAATAATCAACTACTTTATACTTTTTAAAGTTTTTCTTTGAAGATAAAACCATCTGTTCCATATCATCTTCTTTAGCATCTCCAAGTATACTATAATAGTCCTTTCTACTAAACAAATCTAATGATTTAATAACAGTATCTAATTCTTTTATTGTATAATCTAGATTATGATTTTCTTTAAGCAGTTTTCTTAATTCTTCTTTTTCTATAACTCCATTAAAATACATATATAATTCTACTATTTCTCTATCATCAAGTTCTTCTTCATTATCATCTAAAGGCATATTATATAATATATCTTTTATCTCATCAGGTATAATTACTTTAATGTCATTCTTATCTTTATAAATATAAGCATATCCATTTATAATAAAACTTGTTATAGTATCATTTCCATTATAAATTTCATTATCTAAAGATAATATATCATCTATTTCATAATAATCATCAAAATAATCTATTCCTTCATCATTAAAATCACTTATTATTTCCTCTTCTATTATATCTTCATCATCCAAATAATATGTATCTCTTAATTGTTCTACCCCTTCGTTCGATAGTTTATTTAAACAATCTTTTAAACTTGTTTTCTTAGGCTTTTTTTCTAGAAGTAATTTTAATGCTTTATATTCATCAGTAGTATTTCCACCATATTCAAAAAATCTTATATAATCATATTCATCTTCTATTATAGATTCTAACTTCTTTTTATTATTCTTAGTCAGATTAAATTCATCACTAAAATCATTTATTACTTCTTTAGTAGTTCTTTCCTTTAATAAAATTTTAGAAATAACTATAGGTGCAGTTTCTTTATATGAAAAGCCTAAAATATTACTAATACTCTCAATTAATTGTGTAATTGTAAGCATATAGTCTAAATAATCTTTTATATTTCTTTTAATATAAATTCTATTATCTATATTAATTGCATATTCATCATTACAAGGAATATCAATAAGCCAAAAATATTTTTTATTATCTATTTCTTTTATAATTACTGCACTACTTATCTCATTTAAAAATTCTTCTTTTGTAAATAATCCATCAAAATCTTTATAATCGTCAAATATTAAATCTTCTCTAACAAGTCCAATACTAAAAAACATTGAAAATATTTTTGTTGCAATTTCAGCTTTTATAGTCTCTGCCTTCATTTCATCTGTAATATTTTCTAAATATAATTTTTTAATATCATTGGGAATAGCATAACTAATATTATCATTTTTATCATGATAACTATAAATAAAGCCTGCATACAAATAGATTAATGAGATTTCGTCTATTTTAATACCCTTACTTAAGTTATCAATACTTTTATATTGATTATATGTCATTGTATTGATAAGTTCTAAAAAGCTCTCTTTTATTTTTTTATCTAATAAATCTATTAATTCTTTTGAGTTTTTATTCTTAATCTTATTATCACTAAAATAACTCCTTGCTATTATATATCTCTGACTATCACTTAGTGCATTTAAAAAGTCTTTTAACTCTCCTTTAACTTCTTTTTTTAAAATTAAAACTTCTACTGGAAAAACTTCTGCCATTTCTTCTATATTACTTAAAATATCTATACTTTTCTTAGCTAACATATTATCACCTTCTACTTCCCACAACATTTTTTATATTTCTTACCACTTCCGCAAGGACATGAATCATTTCTACCTACTTTTTTCTCTTTAGGCATAGAATTAACTTCCTTTTTAGAATAACCATTATATGTCCATATAGGCAGAGTATTTTTATAATTATTAATTATTTCTATTATATTTTTATAATCTTTATCAGTATATTTAATATTATATTCCTTAAACATATTTTTAACAAAGTCATTTCCATAAAGATTCATATGTATAGTAGCAATTAAAGACATTGATAACTCTTTAGCATATTTACCAGATAAATTATCAATATATGATGATAATTCTGAATTAAAATTAGTAAAATTAATATAGTCAAAATCACTATTAATATCTACCTTCTTATATTTTTTAAAAGCTTTTTTCTGAGGTATAATGACTCTTTTCATAATTTCATCAATATTATCAAATACACAGTAATAATCACCAACAGCATTGAACTTTACTTTCTTTATTTGTTCATCTAATTCATCAATTGTATAGTCAATATCATGATATATTTTTAATAATTCTTGTAACTTTCTTCTTTCGATAATACCATTATAAAATAAATATATATTTAGAATATGTTCAATACCATCTTGAATCATACCGCTATCACCTAAATATTCATCTATATTATTTATACTTCCCTTTATCTCATCAGGTATAATTACTTTAAAATTATCTTTATCTTTATATAGATAAGCATATCCATTTATAATAAAACTAGTAACTGTCTCATTTCCATTATATTCTTTACCATCTAATGCTAATAATTCAATAATGTCATCATCGTTATCTATAATTAAATATCCTTCATTACAAAAATCATCTACTATTATCTCATCTAAGGAAGAAACATCATCAATATTATATGTATCTTTAAATTCTTCTTTAGCATTATCTGTTAATTGTTTTAAGCATGACTTTATACTACTATTATTAGGTTTTTCTTTTAAGACTAAATTAAGGGCTAAAATCTCATCTTGTGTATTCCCACCATTTTCCCAATATCTTAAATCATCATAGTAATCAATTAGTATATCATCTAATCTACTACTATCTTTCTTACTTAAACCTACTTCACTTACAAAATCATCTAAAATATCATCAAGACTTCTTTCTTTTAAAAGTACTTTTGATATTATTATAGATAATGTTTCTTTATAAGGCTTTTTTATAATTTTACCAACTTCTTCTATTAACATAAGGATAATCATCATATATGGTATTATATCATTTAAATCTCTTCTAATATAAACTCTATCATCAATAGATTCTTCATATAAATTTTTATAAGGAGTATCAGTAAGCCAAAAATATTCTTTATTATTAATTTTCTTAATACTTACAGCGGTATCTATTTCTTCTAATAACTCATCTTTAGTAAAGAATCCATAAAAATCATCTGGATAATAACTATATACTAAATCAGTTGGTACTAATCCATTACTAAAGAACAAAGCCATTATTCTTGTTAATACTTCTCCTTTTAAAGAATCTCCTTTTGTAGTAGGATCTACTTCCTTTAAATATATCTTTTTTAAGTCTGTTGGTAATAAATATTTAACTTCAGTTTTATCATAATATGAATAACAAAAACCACTATATAAGAAAAGCTCTGACATATTAGTAACATCTTCATTATTAGATAATTTATCTAATATAACATATTGATTATAAGAAACATTCTTTATTATTTCTTTATAACTTTCTATAATATTTTTTTCTAAATCTTCTATTTTACTACTAAGACTCTTTTTAAAAAAAGAATTCTCATCATTATAATAAACAGATGCTATTATATCAAGCTGTTCTTCATCTAAAGCCTTTAAAAAGTCTTTTAAATCTCCTTCTACTTTATTTTCTAATATTAAATCACTAGAGCTATATTCTTCTCCAACGCTTTCAATATTTGGTAATATTTCACTTAAATCAAACTCTTTTTCCATAATCTTTTCTTCTCCTTAAAACTATTTTAATTTACTAAATTCATTATTAGAATACCCATTATATATCCATATAGGTATATCATCTTTATAAATATCTATAATACTTAATAATTCTTTAAACAAAGATTCTTTAATCTTTATTTTATTACTTTTAAAGAAATATCTTAAAAAAGGTATATATGGCTCATTTATACTAATTAATATTATTATTGAGGCTTCTAACTCTTTTAAAAGATAATCTTTAATTTTCAACTTATCTAAAAGAGTATCTATCTTTAAAGATAAAGTATCTATTATAGTAAAGTATTTCAAATCATCATTACTTAATACTTTATATTTATTTAAAAGTTTCTTATAAGGTATTACTTTAGATTCTGCTAAATCTTCTTGTAAGAAAGGTATATAATAAGAATCTCCTACAATCTTTAAACCCACGTGTTCTATTGTATCATCCATCTCTTTTAGAGTATAGTCTAGATTATGATTATCTTTAAGCATCTCTTTTAGTTTTTGTTTTTCTATAACTCCATTATATAGAACATATAAATTAACATAATCATCATCAGTTAGTGTTTCATCTTTAGGATATTTATACACATAATCCATAATCATTTCTTTAACATCGTTTGGTATTAATACTTTATATTTATTTTTCTCTTTATAAAGAAAACAATACTTACAACAAATAAACTCTGTAATACTAGGATCATAGTCATATTCCATATTCTCATGATTTAAAATATTTTTTAAATATTCCATATCATATTCTTCATTTTCTAAATCAAGCTTTAAATATCTTAAAGACAAGTCTCTAATCTTTTCCATAGTTTTAAAATTAAGATCTTTTAATAAATAATTACTAATATCTTCATTTAAACACTTTAAGTATGATAATAATGTTTTATCTTTAGGTTTTTTAACTATTAAAAGTTTAAGGGCAAACTCTTCTCTATTATTTATGCCACCTTTTTCCCAAAATCTAATATAATCATAACGTTCACCAATTATTATAGAAAGATCTTCTTCTTTATCTTTATTTAAATTATATTTAGAAACAAATTCATTAATTATCTCATTAACTCCTTTTTCTCTTGCTAGTAAAGTAGTAATAGCGAAGGGATAGAAAGAATCTATATCAACATTATCTAAAAGCCCTAAAATATCCGTAAAAAGAGTTGATAATATAAATGTATAACTATTATAACTTTCAAAAGTTCTTTTAACATAGTTTATATCATCCAAAAATTCTTCATACGAGTTATCATAAGGAACACTATCATACCAAAAATATTCTCTATCATTTATTTTCTTAATAGAGAAACCTGAAGTAGGATTTAACTCTTTAAATAAATCTTTTGGTACTAATCCAAAGTTAAGAAAAAGGGCCATTAATTTATTATTATCATCTTCTAAATCATCTTCTGTTATTGTTATACTTTCTCGTAGATTATCTAAATATATAATATCCAAGTCAAAAGGTAAAATATACTTTATCTTATTATCATCTTTATAAGCATAGACAAAACCTCCTAAAAGAAGAACTGAATCAATTACTATATTATCTTCAAAAGACATAATACTATCTAAAGACTCATTAATACTTGGATCATCAAACTCTAATATTTTTACAAACGTAGCCTTTATCTTTTTATCTAACATATCTATCTGCTTATTTAAACTATTATTCTTAGTGTCATTATCAAAATAAATACTTTTTAAAACATTAAATTGTTCTTCATCTAAAGACTTTAGAATATCTGCTATACTACCATTTACTTTTTTATTTAATATCAACTTTTCTAAAGTAGAGCTATTCGCTACTTTTAATATTCTTTGTTGAATTTTTTCAAACTCACTATCACTCATATTTACTCCTATTTTCCGCAACATTTTTTATATTTTTTGCCAGATCCACATGGGCAAGGATCATTTCTACCCACTTTTTTCTCCTTAGGCATAGAATTAACTTCTCTTTTTGTATAACCATTATATATCCATATAGGTATATCATTTTTATACTTATCAATAATATTATATACATTTTCAAATTGTTTTTTTGTTAAACTAAAATTATTTTCATGACATAATTCTTTTAAAAATTCTTCACTATAGATATTAGCATTTAATAATATAAGTAAAGTTCCTAAAAAATACTCTTTTCTCACTTTATTCACATCTAATGTATTTAAATAAGAGTTTAACTCTTCTTTTAATTCATACATCTTATGATTAGCTTTATCTACTTCTAAACCTAAACCTTTATATTTTTTAAAAGACTTCTTTTTAGGTAATATTTCTTTTTCAATTATATTAGGTATATCATCAACAATAGTATAATAATTATCTATCATAAAATAATTATTCCTTAAAACAATTTCATCTAACTCTTCTATAGATAAATCAATACCTTCTTTTTCTTTTAAAATATCTTTTAATACATCCTTTTCAATCGCTCCATTTATAACAAGATAAGAAGTAACTATTGTATCATCTAAAGGCATAATTAAAGGTTCATTATCTATAGTTCCTGCTCTTAACATACCTTTTATTTCATGAGGAATAGACACTTTAACTATATCACCATCTCTATATAGAGAAATAATTCCATTAAGAACTCCTTCAGTAACATGAATATTTCCATTAAATTCTTTATTATCACATTCTAATACTTCATCTACTACCTCTTCTTTTTCAAGTTCTTTTAAATAAATATTATTAGCATAAGTTAGCAACATATCCTCTAGGTCTTTTCTATTACTAAAAGAGTAATTATCACTTAAATAAACAAGTGCTCTATCAGTTAAATTTTCAATATAACTAGGTAGATAATCATCATCAAGTTTTTTATCTAGAATAAACCTATCTAAAGAGACTTCATCAATTGTTTTTCCACCACAGTTCCAAAATCTAATAGAATTAAAATTAGTATAAATTATATTAGATATTTCATCTATCTTTTTCATACTAACATTATAATTATTTTTAATATCTTCTATTATTTCATCTGCAGTTCTAAGATTAGTAACAACAATAGAACATAATTTATAAGTTATATCATCACTACCTTTTAATATCTTACTAATCTCCTTTAAGATATCACATATTTTATTGGCATAGTAACCATAACTATCACGTGTTCTTTTAAACCAGATAATGTCCTTTAAATCTCCAAAGTTTCCTTCAGTATAGGAAATATTTTTATCTAAATAATATATTTCATCATCAGCTTTAGCTTTTAAAATATTATACTCATTTTCTTCTAATAGTTCATCCACCTCATTATTAGTCATTAAATTATATAAATCATTTGAAAATAAACTCAACACTATATATTTAGGAACAATTCCCATATTTAACATTAAATCACTAGTTAAAGATAAAATTTCAAGTTCTAATTTATGCTTTTTATAGCCTTTAGTAATCTCTTTATCATATATTTTTCTAACATCATCTGCTATAAAGATATCACCTTCATCATTAACAAAGGCAAAGCCTGCTACAATAAATATATGAGAATATCCACCATGTTCACCTTTTTTTATCATATTATCAAAGGCATCAAGATTATCAATACCAACATGATCAAAGATATTCTTAATATTTTCTTTAATCGCTTTACTTAACATATCTACTTTCGTTTTATGACTAAGTTTTTTTATCTCACTTTTAGTTTTTGCATAATATAGATACATCAAGTCTTCTAATTGTTCATCACTATAATATTTTAAAATATCTTCCAAATTTCCTTTAGCTTTCTCATCAATACAAAAGAACTCTAAATCATGATTATCTTTTATTTCATGTAATCTTATAAACAAACTATCATTCATACTACAAAATTCCCCTTCACATTAATTTTAATAAATTTTTCTATAAATAACAAGTTATTTTCTTGATAACCACACTTTTTATTTTCAAATAGTAAACTCTTAACTTCTTGTAACTCTTTTGACTTAACAAGTTCTAATTTATGAAGTCTATTATTACCAACACTAACACTAGGTTTAGTATTAAAGTAACTTTTCCCATCATAAAGAAATAATTTAATATTACTATATTTATTATTTAGTTTATCTGCTATTAATAATCCTTCAGGATCATAATCTCCATTATAATAAAGAGTTGTATCACTAGTAATATTTTCTAATAATTTATAGAAAGCAAGATTAGGAATACCAGATGTTATTATAATAGAAATATCTAAATCTTTATTCTTTAAATAGTTTAAGATAGAAGGATTTTCAAAGATAAATATTTTATTACTCTTGCCAGTTATATTATTTAATTTAGAAATATTATCAATATTTAGATTTAAAACATCAAAAGGCATTTCTTTATCATAAACTAGGTTATATGTAATAACATAATTACTAAGCGGATCTATATAGACATTTATCTTTTCTAATAGTTTAGTCTTATCTAAATTAGTATTAGGTATATCACATTCTAAAATATTACTTAATATTCTATAGAAAAGATTACTACTCTTAGCATTATAATCTAAATAATGAGGATTAGAGGTTATTGAAGCATAAATTGGTAAATAAGTTATCTTATCTGGAATATTACTTAATAGTTTATCTATCATAAGTAATTCTTCTTTTAAAGCTTTTTTATTTTGTTTATATTTACTTTTTATATTACGCATAGTACTAAAGTTTTTATTTATATTTCTTTTAAAAAAATCTTTAAGTTTCTCACTCGTAAGTTCTAAAAGTAAATCTTCTATAAATGAAACAAACTCTTCATGAAATTTTCTCTTCTTTAAGGTATTAGTAAGATAAGAAAAATCATCATAGGTATTATAGAAGTAATCAGTAAACTCAAAGTCTTGAAATTTGCTTTTATCAAGTACTTTATTAAATTCACTTATCTTTATTTTATAAGTCTTACCTTCTTCAAATTTTCTAGCAAAGAAATCTGTTAGACTAACTGCTTCTTCATAAGTTATATTATCAAGAGTAATAATTCCTGTTACCCTACCATAACTTTGATACTTCTCTTTAGCTTTTACCATAAACCTTTCAAAACCTTTATTATTCTTAAAATAATCTAAATAATCCATCTATTCCACACTTTCTCTAACTAATCCATTCCAACGATATCTTTTAATACTTACAGTATCTGCTGCCTGAGGCTTAATAAGTTCACATATTGAAATATCTTTTATTTCTTTATAATCACACCATAATGCTTGACTTGTTAAGATATAATCTAAATCAAAACTTGCAAGGATTGCAAACATTTCTTCAATATTAACTTCATCTACACCTGCAAAGGCTTCATCTAAAGCGATTAATCTAGGAGATGAAGGTGCTGCACTATCTAATTTAGCATAGATACTTGCAAATAAAGGCACATACATAGTCTTAGCTTTCTCTCCTCCACTAAAGACAGAGAATATCTTATCAGTTAATTCTCGTTTTTGATTACCATCTTTTTTATAGAATAGTTTAAAGGTAAACCAATTACGATAATCTAAAATATTAAAAATCATTTGGAAGTACGTTATATTATTAGTAAGCATAGACTCTTCTTCTCTTTTTATCTTAGATCTAAAATGCTTAATTAATCTATTAGTATCTTCAGGCTTTATAAAATTACTTGGCATCATAAATATCTCTACTAAATCTTTAGTATCCATTTCTTCTAGTGTCTCTCCACTTTTAGGTTTCCAATCTAAGTAAAAAGATAAATTACTATTTTGTTGTTTTATTTCCATAATATTATTAATCTTTTTAACCCAATCTCTTGCTTCTATTATTTTCTCTTTAATCTTAGTCCCAATAGTTCTAAGTAAAATATCTTCAAACAAATGTCTATCTTGTTCATTAAGATAAATCTTATCTGCCTCATAACTTTCTAATAAAGCATTAGAAAGTTCATAGATATTTAACTTCTTACCTTGATAACTAGTTAAAACATCTTGTCTTTTCGCATCGTTATATATGTTAATAACTCTTGTTCTATCAGATACTTTATCACTATAATAATTAATTAAATTATCTCTTTCATTAAATAAAACTACATCTTGAATATTATACTCTAATAATTCCTGACGATATTCATTAAAAGAACGGTAATAGTTCATAGTAACATCTTTCAAATCTTTAGTTTTAGCATCATTATTTCTTAAAAAGTTCTTAATAGTTTTAAAGTCTACTTCTAAATCTTTAACAACATAACCTAAATCTAGTTCTTCTTTTAAAATATTAGATAGTATTTCTAAAAAAATCTCTTCTTCTTTTTTCTGTTCTTCTAAAGACTTAAGTTGTTCTTCTTCTCCTTTAAAGCTCTGTTCTAAAACACCTAATCTCTTTGATAAATTAGCACTCTTAAAAGGATAATCTTCAATAGTCTTTACAATTTTCTCTATTTTTTTACTAAGTTCAAGATACTCTTTAGTATTAAGAATCTTTAAAATAGTATTAAGTTCTATTTCTCGTTTTTTCTTATCATTAACTAAACTAGATATAGTAGCATACACTTCATCATGATTAGTAGTTAAATCATCTAATCTTTCTTTATTAGTCATTAATAATTCCTTTTTCTGATTTAATTTATCATAAAGAGCATTTAACTCTTTAGTAGTATCTAAAATATCTCTAATTACAACACTAGCTTTCTCATAAGTTACAAGGTTAAGAGGAATATTACTTCGATATTGCTCTAATTCTTTAATAACCTCTTCAATTTGTTGTTGATACTTTCTAATTTCTTCTTCAAGTTCCTTTTCTTTATTATTAATAAAATCAAGTTCTAAATCTGTTTCTTTAATCTTAGCTGTAATTTCTTCTAATATTCTATTACTAGGAAATAATTTACTTTCATTATTTAAAGTATTTATAGAAGTATCTAATGTATCTAATTCAAGTTCTTTTTTTCTAATAACTTCTTTAATAGCATCAATCTTCTCTTCCTCTTCTTTTATAAGTAATTGATGTTCTTCTTTTCTTTTTAAAACTCCTATATATTTACTATTATAATCACCTTTAATATTACCTTTAATAAAGTCAAAGTTATAATTATTTTCATTAATACTAATAACATCACTATCACTAGTACTAATAGATTCTAATATTGAAGTAATAAACTCATTACTAAAAACTTCATTAGGATATGCTTTTAAATATTTAGTCAAGTTATCTTTCTTTTTACTACTTTTCTTAAAGTAAGAAATATTCATATTTTCTATCTTTCTTAAGTCTTCATCTCTAAATATCTTAGTATTTAAAATCCCTGATGAATATAGCACTTCTTCTAATTTATTTTTAGTATCATCATCTATTCCTTCTTTAAATTCTACTACTTGATAAAGTGCAGCATAAGGAATATTTTCTTTATCTAAATAATCTATTGTCTTTCTAGTTAAATCATCTTCTTCTAGTTTTATCTCTTCCATTTCTAATAATTCTTTTAATAATAACTCTTCTTTACTTAACTTATCTTTCTCAGTTAAAAGTTCAGTTTTCTTAAAAGATACTTCTTCTAGTAATTTACTATACTTAATCTTATATATTTCTTCATACTTCTCTTTAGATTTTAAATAACCTTCACTACTATATTCATCTAAATAACTAGCAATTTCCTTCATATCATCACTTAATAAAATAAGAAATTTATTATTAGTTCTAATATTATTTAATGAAATAAAGAATAGTTCAAGTTCATTATCTAATTCTTGATAAAAAACATCTCTTATCTTTTCTTTTTCTAAATAATCTGTTTTTAATTTTTCATATTCATTAGACTTAATATTTTGACTCTCTAAAAGATTTCCTTTTCTTATAAGTAGTTCTTTAGTCTTTTCTATTTCCTCTTTCTTAAAATTTATCTTTTCAATAATATAACTAACTTGAGTTTTCTCTTTTATAAAAGGAATTAAATCTTTTAATTCATCAAAACTAATCTCATCTCCTAAATCACTTAAGTTAGTGATTAAATTAGTTATTTCTTTATCAAGGTTAGTAATATCATCTTCATTATCGTTTATTAAAGAAGTTATCTCACTCATCTTCTGTTTCAAATTATCAATTACTTCTTCTTCTTTAATAAGTCTTTCTTTAAGTATCTCTAACTCATTATCAAGTTCTACTTTTCTTTTACTTTTTTCTTCTAAATCAGTATTGTTTAAATGTTCTTTCTCCTCTTTAGCAGTATTAAATTCATCTAATAGTACTACCTCTTCTTCTTTTAGTCTAGTAATCTCTTCTTCTAAACTAGTAATAGCATTAGTTTTCTCAGTAATTTTAACCTTTATATTTTCAAGAGCTTGGTACTCTTTATAATAATTAGTCGCTTTAGCAAGTAATACTGCTTCGTTATAATTTTTAAAGACTTTAGTAAAGTTAGAAAGAATATCAATGTTATTTTTTAACTCATTAATCTTTTCTTTAGTAGCATTTAAATTTTCAATAGTATCAGATAAAGGTCTTAAAGCCTCATCTGATAAAGGTGGTAAAACTTCATTTAATACTTCCATTAATTTAGTAGGCTTATACTCTTTAGATAATTTTGGGCTCCTAATTTGTAAGATAATATTGATAAATTCATCAAAAGTTTCTATATTTCTAAATTTAAATAGATTATCATTAACTAACTTTTTATATTCTTTAGCAGTTTCTACTAAATTATTAGAAATACCTAAAGCACTTCTTAACTCTAATTTAGTTAAAGGCGTCTTAGTAAAACCATCTTTTGTTTTATATAAGAAGAAATCTTTTCCTACTCTTCTACCATCTTTTAAGATAAAACCAAAGAAGTCAGTAGGCTTACCCCTTCTCGCTCTAAGTCCCATACCAATAGTAATATATCTATCTTCTAAACTATTATAAAACTCCATATATAAATAACCAGTAGAATCATCTTTTTCATTATTTTCTCCAAGTAAATAATATTCTATATGTTTGTCAGTAGAACCAAAAGTATCTAATCTTTTAGGAGATTTATTACCATCTAATATTAAGGGAATAAATGATTGCATAGTAACAGACTTTCCTGATCCATTTTGTCCTCTAAGTAAAAGTTTACCATCATAAAAATTAAATACTTCATCATCATATAACCAAAAGTTTATAAGTCCCATTCTTGTAGGTTTAAACATCTTCTTCACCTCCAAATAAATCCATCTGTTTTGTATTATCTTTTATAAGTTTAGCATTAAATCTAGCGATAGTTGGTAATACTAAATAAGTATTATCCTCTTCTTTTAAGAAAGAATACTCTATCATATAATTTACTACTTCATCAAAGAATTTCTGTAAAGATAAATTAATATACTGTTTACTTAAGTATTCTTTATTATTAGTCTTAATGTCTTTAATAATCATCTCTAAACTTTCTTTTTTTATTCGTCCTATCTCTTTATCATCAAGAGATATTTCTTTATTTTTAATCATTTCATAAAGTTTAGTATTTATCATTAAAACTATATCTGTAATTTTCTTATTATTAGGAAAATTATCTTTAGAATTACTTGTTTCATATTCATAAAGAAAAGCCATATTCTTTGTAACTTCAATTTCGAAGTTCAAATTAGAAAACTCATTTTCTAAATAACCACGCATCTTCTTAATATAATCAATTTCTGCTTCTGTTAAGTTATAAGAAAAAACAGCAGGAGTAAATAAAAGATTACGATAAACTTTATATCTTCTAACATCACCTTTTTCTAAAGTTTGATATTTCCATTCATCATTTAAGAAATCATTAGTATCTTCTATTTCAAAAATATCGTTTGTAAATAATCGCATTACATAGTTAGCAAGACCTGTTACTTCATATAAAGCTTCAGCATTTTGATCATCTTTAAAGCTTATCTTTTCAGCATCTTTAACCTTTATTACTGATATTTCTGTTAAGAAATCTATTACTCTAACTAAACTTTGTCTATCACTTCTTAAATTCCAATCTGGTATTGTCTCAAGATTTAAGGTAACCGCGGTATTTTTAACATAATCTATTAGTGATGATAAAACAAAGACTTCACCTCTAGTTTTATCTTCTAAAAATAATAGAATTATACACAAAATGACATAGTCTTGTTTTGAATTAAAGTTATCTATTCCTAGATTATCAACTCTACTACTAGGAATCTTTTCAAGTTTAACAAATCTATCATGAATAATTAATTTACTACCAAGAGTCTTAGTAACAAAGTCTTTAATAATATTTTGTTTTCTTTTAACGTCATAGTATAAGTCAGGATTATCTTCTTTTAAAATCCAAAAGTTAGTTAAAAGTTCTCTTATTTCATTTTCAATTGATTCCATCATAACCCCCTTCAAAAATAATACTTAAACTAGGTAAAGTAAATATTCCATCATCACTAATAATTCTACAAGTAGTATTACTATCATTAAAATTAACTTTATAGTTAAGTCCAAATAAAGGTTCTTTAAAATAATTAGTACTATTTCCTGCTTTACTTATTAGATTTAAAAGATATCCTCTTTCTTCTTTAGTTAATCTAACTTCATCTTTTAACTCTACTACTTTAGTTTGAACGAACTTCTTTAACATTTCTTTTTTTCTAGCTTCTTCCTTCTCATATAACTCTAATATTTCTTTTTTCTTACTAGTTTTATCTACTATAGTACTATGACGTTTTTCTGCTCTAATTTTTTTATCATTAGGTAATACTGATATTATTGTTGGCTTTACTTCATAAGAATTAACTAAAGAGTCCGTATCTTTTTTACTAATACCTTTAAAGTGTTTAACTCTATAAATTCCAAAGACGGCATTAGATAAATCTCTTACTTCAGTTAGATTAGTTTTTTTATCAAAAAGTTTACAAATATACTTATACTCTTCTTTACGTTTTATCATATTACCATGAAGTTCTATAAGACTACTAGCACATTTAGTAATTCTACTGATAAGATTACTAGTAACTTCTAAAAGTCTATCACCTTCACTCTTTTCTTTAGTATTAACAAACCATTTATAAATACTTCTCCATTTACCCAAATTAACTTGATTAAATTTCTGATAATTAAAGTCTAAAGCTATTTTAGGAATACCTCTTTCTGCTTCTTCTAATCTTTTAATAAGATTATCTTGAAAGTTATTATCCATACTCTTTAAAATTTCTCTTATATCTTCAGCTTGATTTAAGTACCCTGTTATAAAATCTTTTAAGTACTGAATCATTTTATTTTTATATTCTAGAAAGACTGTACTTTGTAAAAGTTCTTCAGTTTTTGACTCCTGAAACTTCTTTAAAAAGTCTTGATAGTTTCTATTAATATCACTAAATTCATTAGTAATTCTCTCCCAAGTATCAAGTAATTCTTCGTTAGATAGAGAATCTAATTTTTTTATCTTTTTTAATAAGTCTCTTAATACTTCAAATCTTTTAGGAGATAAAGATGCAACCTTTACTTCCATTTCTTCAAGTTCAATAGTCATACGTTCTATAGCGATAGCATAATCTGTTAATTGATATCTATATTTTTTATATTTAAAGTCGGCAAGCGAGTTAATATTATTAACATCTTGAACAGTAGTTAAACTTAAATTATCTACTAAAAACTCTAAATCTCGTTCTAAATCTTCCATAGTATAGTTATCTATTTTATCCTTTAATTCATCATAGATATCTTCTTTAAAAAGCCAATTCTCTGCTTCTTCATATTTATGATAGAAAAAACGCATAATAGGTCTATAACGATAAGTATTTTCTTGTGATAAATATTTAGTCTCCGTAATAGCTTTTTGTAGTACTTCAAAATTATCCATAAACACTCCTTTATGGCTATTATTCTATCATATGTTCTAGTTAATGTATAGTTATTTTTTTGTATTAATGTATAGTTATTTTTTTGTATTTTCCAAATGTTACCAAAAAAAAGAAAACTATTAGTATAGACTTCTCTATATGTATATAAAATTTATTCTTTTCCCATATACTATAAATTATTAGCACATTACTTAGATACAAAAAATAGAAAATATTATTTTCTAAAATTAATAATATTTTGATGATGGTGATTAATTTTATAAGCATATGGATAACCAAAAGGATACAGAGGTTTATTATCTTGCAATAATGCGATAGTACCAACAAATTCAAACCCAATATCTTCCATCATTCTTACAATATAAGATTGAACACAAACCTCTTTCTTTTCGACAGTAAAATCGCTTATTATTATAGAACAGTATTTTCCTTTTTTTAATTTATTATATGCTTTTTTCATTATTTTTTTTAATAGTTTTATGAAATCTTCAAATGTATCCTGATTACCTAAATCATTTTTTTTATCACTATAATATTCTATACCCTGTCTACTTCCATTTCTATATCCTTTTTTTGAATTGTCACTTCGTAGACCACTAGCCGTATTTTTTAAAATATTATGATATGGTGGTGAAGTAACAATATAATCAAAAAATTCATCATCAAACTTTGATAGCTCTACATTTGAATCACCTTGGATCAAATAATATGTATTCTTATTTTCCAAACGCTTTTCACACAGATTAATATATTCTTCATTTAAATCAATTCCATAACCAATTCTATCTAAATTATTCGAAGCTAAAATTGTTGTCCCACTCCCAACAAAAGGATCTAATACGTTCATGCCTTTTTTTGTAAACATAGAAATCAATTTTTCTATATCCTTTACCATGAAAGGTGCAGGATGATTATATGCTATTTTATCATCTTTACATTTTTCAGAAAACCAATAACTTTTAGTAAGTTTTAACCATTCTTTACCAGTTAAATCATTTAATTTATTCCTTTTATCATATTTTCCTTTTTCATTCATTATACATCAATCTCCCAGCTGTCTAAAAAATTATTAATAAATTCAGTTGTCCAATTACCTTTTTGACAAATCAAGTAATAATCACTTATTGCAATTCCATTCTTGGCTTTAACATTTGCTTCGCTTGACCTTTTATTTTTTTGTAAAAGGATCTTATTAATTTTGAAATTAGAATGTTTTATAGCATAGAATAAGCTTTCCCAGTCTTCCTTTTTGTTACTATTAAATGTTAATATAAAAAAACCATCATTTTTTAAAACCTTATTTAATTTTATAAAAGTTTCTTTTAACTTATTTTTATAATAATTAACATTTTTATTTTTATTTATAATAATTTCTTTATTATGATTAATTTTATACAAACTATTGTAATGTTCTAACCATGATACCCATATTTCACTTAAATCACCATACTGAATTAAATTTCCATATGGTGGATCAGTAATAACTAAATCAACAAATGATTCTCCAAAATTATCTAATATTTCATCAGCAGAGCCTAAAAAATGCCTTCCATTAGATTTTATCTTTTTTCCTAAATACTCTTCACTATTTTTTAATGCCTTTAAAATACCAGTACCATTAAATACTGCTTTTTCAAATGCTAATAAAGGATTTTGCTCAAAAGTTTTTTTTGAAAGCATATATGCAGGCCTACCCCAACTAGTAGAAAGTGGTCTATTACTATTATCATTTCTAGGTATGCACATTTTAGAAGTTAAATGTAAACATTGCAAAAAAGCAAATACAAGTAATTCTTTAATATCTGAATTATCAATTTTTAATATCATATCATAAATTTCAGATAGTATCTTCAAATTACGATTCGTCCACAAATGAGCAATACAATCTTTATCTATTTTTTTCAAAAATGATTCAGATACAGACTCAATATCTGACATTTTTTTTGTTGGAATCCATTTATCAATAACATAATTGCTCTCTCTATAATTTTTTATTTCTTTTGTAATAATTTTATTGCAATTATTGCATTTATAAGTAATAGTTGATTTTCCATTTATTTTATAATTATAAATGTCAACATTTTTTCCACAAAGATCGCAGCTACAAACATATTCATTTATATAATATTTTTCTTTTGATATTTTATCTATTATTTCTTTAGCCGATAATGATAATAATTCTATATCAATATTTCTTTTTGTTAAACACCGTATTGATATATCACTAATAGGATTTATATCAATAGTTATTGGATTTCTATTATTTTTTATAGACTCAAAATAAGTCATCCCACTTCCAACAAAAGGATCTAATACAATTCCATTTTTAGGACAATATTTTTTTATATAATTTCCCCAAATATTATGAGGTTTTTTTCCCCAATATTTCATTGTACGATATATTACTGGTCGCGTTGTTTCTCTCATAAACTTTTCCTTTCTAATTTTTCGTTATATAATCCATTAATTCATTAAACTCTATATTACTTATAAGTTTTTTTTCAAACAAATACTTTATATGTTTTTCCTCTATACAATTATATTTATCGTACATTTTTTTAAACAAATCAATATTAACTATATTATTTTTTCTAATATGATCATATAAATTCGTAATTTCTTCACTACTAGCATGATGTAATAAAGAATGATAAAAAGGACTTATAACTAATAAATTTTCAACAATGTCTGGACCATCTTCTCCATTAAATTCTATTATATGATGAGATTCAACATAGTTATTTCCTTTTTTATCTTTAAATGTCGGTTTATTACTGATTTGACATGTATAATTCGCCTTCACTTTAGCTAATTCTGCAATTAAACGATTTCTTGTCTTTTTACCTTTTTGATATTTAGGATTATTTAATGATCTAAAATTCATAGCAGTAACAAAATCATCACTTTGAGCAGCATATTTTAACAAGCTTGGTTTAATATTATATAGTATTAAGTCTGCTAAATCTTTATCTGAATATGCTGTTTCTGCAATATTAATATATTTTTCAAGTTCTACTACTTCAACAGGAATATCTTCTTTCAATAATTCTTTTGAATAATCAGTTAATACAAATGATTCATCTGATATTTTTTTTATTAAATTAAGGTCTTCCATAAACAATAAAAAGCTATTAAACTTAAAATGAGGAGCTTGTGATGAAATATACCTAAACATATTACCATTTTCATCATACCAATTCATATATTTAAAAAACCAAGTTTGATGTTCTGATAAATTATTTGGCATTTTTTTTCCAATTAATATAGCATTATCAAGTAATTGTTCAGATGAATTTACTTCTGGAACAATTATACCAAGCAAATTACTAATTTCGAACTGAGAAACAGGTCTATTAATTTCTTCCATATATTTTAAAATGCTTGTTGCTGGTTTATATGAAAAAATTGTATTATTTCTTATTCTATCTTTAATTAGATCTAAAGTTATAAACATCGGATTATCAATTATGTCCATACTGATCAACTTTGCTCTTAAACCTTCTTGTTCACTTTTACCCAAAGCAAAAAATTCTTTACACATATCATAATTAATTTTATTTTTTTGTACATCATCTGGTTCTAACATTCCCCACATACGCATTATCATTACTAAATGTCTAAAATCCCTTGCTTTTCCCTCATTTTCTGAATAATATATTCTAGGGTCTGCATCTAAATCAAACAATCCGTATATAAAATCTGAAACATCTGGATATTCTTCCATTAAATATAAATGTACCAAAACATATAAATTTATTATAGTTAGTTTCATATCAGAAGGAACTACTATACTATCCAAAATTATTGCTAAATCTTTAGCAAACAAAATGTTCATACTACCAAACTGATGCCTTGGCATATTAATAACCATTTTATTAAATTGGCAAAATTTATCATAATTATTTTTATAATTATCAAACATATCCTATAACTCCTTTAAATCTATAATCATTATAATTAAATTATAACATAATTTTATATTTTTTTACTACTACATTTTAATTATCTAACTATTATTTAAAATAATAATTGCTGCAGTAAAAAATCGACTCATAAGAATCGATTTCTATCTTGAAGTCTTTCGACTTTTTATCCATCTGGGGCGGTATAAGGGGATCGAACCCTTGCATACTGGTGCCACAAACCAGCGTGTTAACCACTTCACCAATACCGCCATCTGAAATACATACTTATTATAAACATAAAACTACCAATTACGCAAGTTTTTTTTGCAATAATGTATAAAAAATAAAAATATGTAAATAATAAAAATAATTAGCACTTACACTTGACAAGTGCTAAAAACAGTGGTATAACATAATTGTAATGAGAAAGGAAAGTGATAATATATGTTACCAACAAGATTTTATTTTGATAATGCATTTGATCAATTATTTGGAAATGAAGGAAGTAAGATGATGAATTGTGATATCTATGAAAAAGATAACACATATCATGTAGAGATGGATTTACCTGGATTTAAGAAAGATGAAATTAAAGTAGAATGTAACAAAGGAAACTTAGTTATAACTGCTGAAAAATCATCTAATGAAGAGGATAAAGATGAAGATAAAAAATATCTACGTCGTGAAAGAAGTTATGGTAAATATTCTAGAAGTTTCTATCTAGGAGATATTAAAGAAGATGCTATTGAAGCTAAATTCGATAATGGTACATTAAGTATTTCTATTCCAAAAATTGATGAAAATGAAAATAAAAAACTTATTGATATAAAATAAAAGAAGGCAGCTAGTCTTCTTTTTTTATGTCCACAAAATAGATAAATAAAGTATTTAAAATAATTCCCAATATGACTAAATCTATAATAATAAAATTAGTCTTAAAATAATCATAATTTATCATATACATCATACTATGTGCTCTATAATCAGTATATAGTTTAACTACTATTATCCCTAAGTAAAAAGTAAGTGCAAATGATATAAGGTTATAACTAACTAATTCTTTATAAATATCTTTTCTACTTATCACTGTAAATATATTTATTAAGACAAACAAACTACACATAACAAGAAAAGATATACCAAAAGCTCCACAATTAAATATAACCTCTAAAAGTAAACATACAAATATAACAAAGAAAACTACAGAAAGTAATCTAAGATAATAAGCCATAGATTCAAGCATGAGCAAGTCCTCTATCTAGTCCATCGGCTATTTCTTGTTTAAACTCTTCTTTAAATCTAGGAAGTTCTTTCTTAATAACATCAGGATAAACATTCTTAGTATTTTCTATCGCTTTTTCAATATCAAAGATATTTACTTCATGTCTATTATTATAAATAGCATAAGAAAAAGCTTGTTGTAATATTGTTAAGGTTACATCAGGGTATCTTGAACCTATCTCATATATTCTTCTATATTCACTAGTAAGGTCAGTAAGAAAAGCCATAATCTTTTGTTTAACATAAGGATCATACATCAATTTAGCTCCTGTTTTCTTCTCTATTTTAGGAAGTGTTCCCATACAAATAGCAATTGTCTGTTCTCTTGTAGGCTCTAATACTTCTACCTTTTGAAAACGTCTAACAAAGGCTTTATCTCTTAAAATATATCTTTCATACTCTTCACTAGTAGTCGCCCCAATAACTTTAATATCTCCTCTATCAAGACCTGGTTTAAACATATTAGCAAAGTCAAGAGACTCACCCTTACTTCCCATTAAAGTATGAATCTCATCTATAAATAATATTAAGTTAGTATATTCTTTTAACTCATCTAAAAGTATTTGTATTTTACTCTCTCCTGTATCTGGGTCAGTTCCAAGTAATGCTGACGTATTAACTTTAATAATTTGATAACCTTTTAAAGCATCAGGAACATTACCTAACTGAATCCGATAAGCAAGTCCTTCAACAATAGCCGTTTTACCAACACCAGGTTTACCAGTTAATATAGCAGACTTCTCAGGTGTAAGTAATATTAAGACTAACTGTTTAATCTCTTCTTCTCTTCCAATAGCAGGATTAGTAATATATTCTTTTTCTGTAAAATTTTCTCCATAACTTTTTAATATACTAACTTTACTTTTTCTAATCATTCCATCATTCATTCTTATCAATCCTTTACTACTTTAGTATAACATAAATATTAAATTATTTATACCCTATATCATAGTTACTAGGTCCCATAATACATTTCCCATCTAAATCAAATCTAGAACCATGACATGGACAGTCCCAAGTCTTTTCAACTTCATTAAAGACCAAACTACATTTTAAATGAGGACATTTATTATAGACAATATGTTCATTACCTTTATCATCTTTATAAATTGCAACGGCACTACCATTTATTCTTGTAAATCTAGGATTACCATTATAGAAAGTTTTATTTTTATTTACTTTACTATCTATAAAACTATAAATATTACTAAAGATATTCAGAGGATAATTAATTAATTTTTGTTTATTAAAAGCTCTTCTAGGGTCAAACAACTCTTTATAGATATTATATTTATTATTAATTAAGTCTTTTATAATAGTACTAGCAAGTATACCATTAGAGTTACCCCAAGTGTTATAACCAGTAGATAGTATTAAATTATCATCAATAAACCCTATTAAAGGAAGATGGTCTAGTGTCATTAAATCATAATTACTCCAAACATAATCATAATTAGTAATACCAGTACTATCCTCTAAATCATCTAACATCATTCTACTATTAGAGGCAAAGGCTAAATTAGTAGAAGATGACACCGTTAATAAGTAATTATTATAATATCTCATAGATTTTAAAGGTTTTTCTATATTAATAGCATTAAAGTCATAACTACTATTAACACTAGAACAAACTAGGAAAGACTTCTCCAAATAACACTTTAAAGGCATTAAATAAGGTAATAAAAAGTAAGGGTAATGAAGAGCAAGAACTATCTTTTTAGCCTTAATAATATTCTTTTCAGTATAGCATTTAAAATAATTATCCTCTTTTTCTGTTTTAATTATCTTTGTGTTTTCATAAACTCTATGATTAAGACTAATAGATTTCTTAACTATTTCTTTTATAAATTTTAAAGGATGAAAGATATATGTATCATTAACATAAAAACCAGCTTCTACCCTCATTCCATTAGGTAATTTCTTAATAGGTGTAGTCTTTTCCCTAAAAGATGAAACAATATTTCTTTCTTTATCAATCTTCTTAACATTTAAAGAATCTAATGTATATAAATAAGATTTACTCTTCTTAAAATCACAGTCAATATTCTCATTTTTTACAATATCGCTAACTATCTTTAAAGCCTCTTTTTGACTACGATAATATAAATAGCTTTTATCTCTTCCAAAAATATACTTGAGTCTAGTATAAATATCTTCTTGTAAAAAAGTTATTTTCGCACTACTTCTACTAGAGGCTCCACTACCTATTCTATTTTTTTCTACCAAAGCTATTTTTCTATTATCATCCCTAAACTGATAAAAGGTACTACATCCTGTAATACCTCCACCAATTATTAAAATATCAACATCTATATTTTCATTTAACGCTTCATACTTATCACTATCATTAACAGTATCTTGCCAAATAGAAATATTTTTCATATCATCACCTATTTCTATTATGGCTAAAATTTAATCATATATACTATCTTTATCGTAACTAATTATATCTCCAGTAGTAGCATTAATCTCATAATCATATTCTATATTATTATAAAAGAATTCTAACTCATAAACTAAAGTATGATTATCATGGTCTAACTCTTCTCTTGTAAATCTAACACTATTAATATCAAGACCTGCATTTGTTAAAGCAATATTCTTAGCTTCATCTAAGGATATACTAGCAGTTACCCCATTAAGGCTATTTTGGCCATTAGAGTTACCATTATTATTACTATTACCATTATTGTTATTATTACCATTGTTAGTATTATTTTGATTAGTAAAATATTTAAAATCAGTATAAATAATCTTACCTTCTTTAGCATCAATCTTATATTCATAGTCTCTATTTTGGTAATAAACTTCTACTTCATAAATGCTATTATCAAATTCAAAATCAATGCTTTCAAAGTATAAATCACTACTACTAACATTCATATTATCAGCAACAATATCTTTTACTTCATTTTTACTAATAAATGTAGTCTTAAAATAAATTAAGATAAGTAATGCAAGTACAACAAGAATACCTACAACAATAATAATTATCTTTCCATATTTCTTCATAATATCTATCCTCTCTATACTTAAATTTTATCATTACATTTTATTTAAGTAAAGATAGTTTTAGAAGAAAAGAAGAACCTACAATTGTTCTTCTAATAACTTAAGCTTAGCTTCTTCTTCTTTTAATTTCTCTCTATCAAGGTCAACTATATTCTTAGGTGCTTTATTAACATAGTTTTCATTACTAAGTAATTTCTTACGTCTTTCGATAGAGTCTTTTAACTTCTTAATATCTGTTTCCAACTCTTCTTTATTGACTTCATTTTTAAAGAAATAAGTAATATCAATTAAACTAGATTTATAGTTAATAGACTGATAATCTTCTAAAGGCTCTTTAATTATAATATCATCAGTAATCTTTAATTGTGACTTATAGATATATTCTAAATCACTATTAGTACTAAATATTACTAAATCATCTTTTTTAATATTATTAGTAGCCTTTAAATTTCTTATCTCTCTTAAATCAACTATTACTTTAGATATTTCTTCAGCTTCCTTATCAAATACCGTCTCACTATCATACTTAGGATAAGTACTAATTACAATAGACTCACTATCTTTAAATGGTAACATCTGATAAATCTCTTCTGTTACATAAGGCATAAATGGATGAAGAAGCTTTAATATAGTTGTTAAAACATCAAGTAATACTGCTTTCGTAGTATCATTCATATTCGCTTTACTTAACTCTATATAATTATCACAAAAGTCTTCCCAGATAAATTTATATAACATATTACCAACATTATGGAAGTCATAACTATCCATATTTTTAATAACATCTTTTATTAAGTTATTTTTTAACGTTAAAATCCATTTATCTGCTTTACTTAAATTCTGATAATCATATCCTGCTGTTTTCATATCTTCAAGATTCATTAATACATAACGAGAAGCATTCCATAACTTATTAATAAAGTTCCAAGTAGATTTAACTTTCTCTTCATCATAACGCAAATCTGTACCTGGAGCAGTATTAGTAGTTAAGAAAAATCTAAGACTATCCGCACCATACTTATCAATAACGTCCATTGGGTCTACTCCATTACCTAAAGACTTACTCATCTTACGTCCTTCTTTATCACGAATAAGTCCATGGATAAGACAATCTTTAAATGGTCTTTTACCAGTAAACTCTAAACCTTGGAAAGTCATACGATTAACCCAGAATGGAATAATATCATAACCAGTTACTAAGACATTATTAGGATAATATCTTTTAAATAACTCTGTCTCTTCTGGCCAACCTAGTGTTGAAAATGGCCATAATGCAGATGAAAACCAAGTATCTAGAACATCTTCATCTTGTACCCAGCCATCACCCTCTGGCGCTTCCATTCCAACATATACTTCATCATCTTTATACCAAGCAGGTATTCTATGTCCCCACCATAATTGACGAGATATACACCAGTCATAAGTAATTTCCATCCAGTGATTCATTGTCTTTTCATAACGTTCTGGCACAAAGTTTACTTTAGTATCTTTATTCTTTTGATTTTCAAGAACTCTATCGGCAAGGGGTCTCATCTTAACAAACCATTGTTTAGATAAAGTTGGCTCAACTACGGCATCACTTCTCTCACTATGTCCAACATTATGAGTCATCTCTTCAATACCAATTAATAAGTCTTGTTTCTTTAAATCTTCTACTAATTTCTCTCTACACTCTTCTCTAGTCATTCCCTCATAACCAGGAGCATTCTTATTCATAGTAGCATCCAAGTTCATTACCACAACCCGAGGTAAGTTATGTCTTAGCCCTACTTCATAGTCGTTGGGGTCGTGTGCTGGAGTAATTTTTACGATACCTGAGCCAAAGTCTGGGTCTGCATGAATATCACCAACAATTGGTATTTCTTTATTAACAATAGGAAGAATTACAGTCTTACCAATTAAATGTTTATATCTATCATCAGAAGGATTAACAGCAACTGCAGTATCACCAAATAAAGTTTCAGGACGAGTAGTTGCAACATCTAAGTATTCATCAGTACCAGTTATATAATATTTAATATGATAAAATGCTCCCTTATCTTCTTTATAGATAACCTCTTCATTAGATAAAGCTGTCATTTGAACTGGATCCCAGTTAATAATTCTCTCTCCTCTATAAATTAAACCTTTCTCATAAAGTTTAACAAAAACATACCTAACCGCTTTACTAAGTCCTTCATCTAAAGTAAATCTTTCTTTAGTATAATCAAGACTAAGTCCAAGTTTTGCCCATTGTTCATGAATAGTAGTAGCATATTCATCTTTCCAACTCCAAGCATGTTCTAACCATTCATCACGAGTTATCCCCCGAGGATTAATACCCATTTCTCTTAATCTCTTATCAACTTTAGCCTGGGTTGCAATACCAGCATGATCCATTCCTGGAACCCACAAAGCATCATAACCATTCATTCTCTTATATCTAATTAAAATATCTTGTAAGGTTGTATCCCAAGCATGACCTAAATGTAGTTTACCTGTAACATTAGGTGGTGGTATTACGATACAAAAAGGTTCTTTACTCTTATCTTTATCTCCTTTAAAATAACCCTTATTTACCCAATTATTATACTTATCTTTCTCTACTTCTTTATGATTATATTTTTTATCTAACATGACCTTTCTCCTCCTTTAGTTTTTTATATTTTCCATATCTTTTATTAACTTCTTTTTCTATTAAGTCAAAATCATCAAGTGTTTCTATAACTAAATTACCATCTCTATCTTTAACAGCAGTTGCCTTCTTATCTACATAATTTAAAATCATTTCTCTATTATTAACAAAGTAATTATATTGTCTTTCAGTAACAACTTCTGGTATATACATTAATATATTACTAATTGATTCAGCAGTATTATAACAAAAATGTCCAATACTAGCCATTGTAAGAGGTGCAATGTAAGAGTCGTTGTCACTAAATTCATAACCTAAATGATATTTATCAGAAAAATCTTGATACCTATCAACATGATTTTCATTACCAACAATAATTTTCTCAAACACATCATCTTTTATTTGTTCTTCATCTGGAACAATAATGACTCGCCCTTCTACTCCTAAACTTTTTCTAAAATTTAAATATCTTTTATTTATTTCAACAACCTCTTTTTCCAAATCTTCAATTCTTTCTTCAATAACTTCATCATCTACTAAACTATAATTATTAAAACCAAGATATTCATAATTCTTAAAACTATCTAAATTAGTATCTAACCAACTTTTCTGATTATCTGTTATAAGTTCTGGTACATAAAATACGACTATATTCATATAATCCCAACTAGTTTTAACAACTAAATGTCCATCTTTAGCAAGCAAAGCAGGTGCTTCATTACTATCATCATCACTAAATGAATATGAAAGATTATAAGTATCAACAAATTCTCTTATATATTTTAAATGATTCTCACCATCTTTTAATATTCTAAAGAAAACACCACTGTTTAGCATATATTCATTTGGAATAATATATAATCTACTCTTAATAATAACACCTCCCTTAAAATAAAAAATAACTATAACTTAAGGGCATAGACAATCTACGCTGTACCACCTTAATTTATAGTTATTAAACTATCTTATTACTTATAACGGCCTATCCCGTGGTAACTTACTACTTTTTCAGAAACCCTGCTCTATTCACTACCTTCCATATATCATATTGTTAATTTTCACCAACCATTAACTCTCTATAAATACTTTATATGTACTCCTTGAATATCAATCGCATTTAAATGTATTATACGCTATAATTGTTTGTTTTTCAACTACTTAATTTTATCGTGTAACAATATATCACAAATAGTTAATACAATTTAGTACTTTTATGATTAACTTAACTACTATATGTAGTTTTAATTTTAACTTTTCCTTTAGTAGCTAGAAACTTTAAATATAGTACCACTGTCTCATTTCCAAGTTTATAACATAGCTGCTTAATCTCATTCGCACTTATCATACCATATTTATCATAAATAACTTCACTCATTTCCTTAAGTGCTTCTTCTTTTTTTTCTTTAGAAACATTCCATTTATTAATATCAAAAAGTATTGATATAGAACTTGATAATTTTAAAAATCTTATTTCTTTTTTAAATATATTATATTTATTTATACTTTTAACATCTTCCTCTAATTTATCTACCACTTTAAAGATATCATATATTTTATCAGTTTTTTTATAAGTTCTAAAAGTTAAGCTTCCATAATTATTTATCCTATAAAAATAATTAAAATAAGGTAAGATAACTGATTTGTCTGATTTCATAAGCATATAATGACTAAATGCTACATCTTCAAATAAAGTATTTTCTAAAAAACGATAGTTGCCTATAAACTCTCTTTTAAATAATTTATTACAAGAAGAGGGACTTTCATTAATAACTTGTTCTTTACCACTAGCATTTGTAGGATTATATACTATTGGTTCACTTCTTAATACTACGTCATTTTTTAAATCTATATCATCCATTACATAAAGAAGCAGTACAGATACTAAAGGTGCACTATTATTAACAGCAGCCTTATACATATCCTCATACATAGTATATCTAATATAATCATCACTATCAACAAAACCAATATATTCTCCTCTTGCAATATCAAGTCCTCTATTTCTAGATGCTCCTTGTCCTAAATTCTCTCTATTATGATAAACCTTAATATTATGATACTTCTTAGCATAATCCATTAAAATAAGTAGACTATTATCAGTAGAACAATCATCTACAGCAATTATTTCTATATCTTTAAGTGTCTGATTAACTAAAGAATCAAGACAAGTCTTTAAATATTTTCCACTATTATAAACTGGTACAATTATACTAACTTTTGGCAAAATAACCACTTCCTTTCAAATTTTTCTTAATTAATTATTCTTTTTATTAAGGACAGAATAACTGCAAAGTCTTTTAAATTTTTTCATAATAAAAAGGGGCTGTCGAGAAATTAAATAATTAGTTTCTGACAGTTCTTTTTTTTGAAAAAATAAAAAACCTTGAAAGTATAAGCTTTCAAGGCATTTTGTGATACAATAATCTTGCTTAAGGAGTTGTATCAC
>DVHC01000061.1 GCA_018712385.1 Candidatus Onthousia excrementipullorum
CAAATTATCCACCTATTTCCATGAATATCCCTCCTACTATTAGTATAAGCATATTTTAAAGTAAATACCAGAGTTTTTTATCATTCTTTCTAACTTCTTTAACAATACCACCACCAAGACAGTATTCACCATCATAGAAAACACAAGCTTGTCCAGGCGTTACTGCTTTTACATCGTCATATCTTACTAATATTTCTCCATTATCAAGATATTCTAATTTAACAGGTACATCAGGGGCTCTATATCTAAATTTAGCAGTACATTCTACTGGCCTTTCATCACAATTAAAGTTAATAGACTCTAAGATTGCACTATCTGAATATAAATATTTATTGTCCTCCCCTTCTGCAACATATAAAATATTTTTATTTAAATCTTTTCCAACTACAAATAACTTATCTTTAGTGCCTCCAATATCAAGCCCTTTTCTCTGCCCTATTGTATAATACATAAGACCAATATGTTCTCCTAATACTTCATTAGTATCTATATTAACAATATTACCTTTCTTATTAGGTAAATAGTTTTTAAGAAAGTTTTTAAAGTTTCTTTCCCCTATAAAACAAATGCCAGTTGAATCTTTTTTCTTAGCAGTTACTAATCCATACTTCTCTGCAATGGCTCGTACTTCTTTTTTATCTTTAATATCTCCAAGTGGAAATAAAACATTTTTAAGTTGTTCTTTAGAAACTTGTGATAAGAAATAGGTTTGGTCTTTATTATGTTCATGACTTCTCATAAGTCTACCATTTTCAATCTTAGCATAGTGACCTGTTGCAATAAAGTCAGCCCCTAACTTTTTCGCTTCTTTGACAAATAAATCAAATTTAATATATTTATTACACATAATATCAGGATTAGGAGTTCTACCTTTTTTAAGTTCATCTAAAAAGTAAGTAAATACATCGTCCCAATACTCTTTAATAAAATCTACTCTATGTAGAGGAATACCTAATTTATCACATACAGCTTTGGCATCATTATAATCTTCTTCTTGAGGACAAATATTATTATTTAAATTAGGATTACCTAAAAAGTCATTATTAATAGAACTATCCCAATTACGCATAAATAGTCCAATAACTTCATATCCCTCTTCTTTTAAAAGAATGGCAGCGACAGATGAATCTACTCCACCAGACATTCCTACAACTACTTTTTTCATAAATATCACTACTTCCTTTTATTTCGTACTAATTATACTATATCTACCTTTTATTTTCAAGGAAAATGTGGTATAATATACAATGCAACTTTAAGGGATGGTTTGATGAATAAAAGTTTTAAAAAGATAATTAATTTAGAAGAAAATATTTCTATAAATGATTTAAAAGCAGCTTTAGAGTGTTTCATAACTATTGAAGATGAAAAATTAAAAGAAGAATTTCTATCAAAATGTAAAAGAGTTATTATATCTTTAGTTAATAATTTATTACCTTTAGTAGATGAATACCCTACTTCTATTTCATATGACAAAACAGTTTTTAAAATAGATAGACTTCTATATTGGGCTAATTTTTTATATGGTAATAATATTTTTCCTTTATTTACTAAAGATATACAAAATATAAATGATAATTCTCCTTATTTAGACTCTTTAGCTAGATACCGTAATAATGTTAATAAAGATTTATTTGATGATAAGGAGTTACTGCTAGATTTAGATATGTATACTAAATCAATTGAATTAAAATCAAAATATCGTGATATTAGTAAAGAGGTATTAGAGGAAGCTTATTACATATATTTTAGTCTTAATAACTTTTTAGATAAAGAAGATTATGAAGAACGAAAAAGAAAATTTATAGAGAAAAATAATATTTATCCAGGTATTTTAAAAGCTTATGTTGAAACATATGGAATTCTATATTTAAATATTCCGTTAAAAAAGATAGATAAGATGATAAAGTTTGTTGAAAGTGCTACTAATCATTTCTCTAATGATTTCTTAAAATTTGAAAGTATATTAAATAGTATTATAAATAGTTATGATATCAACTATATAAAAGAAATTATATTTAATAATCATCTTTCCCCATATGTAATAAAAAGTTTTATTGAAAAAAATCGATTTTATAATAAAAAGTTTGCTAACAATTTAGATAGTATAATTAATAAAACTAATACTGCAATATCTTCTCTTGCACAAGAACATAAATATATTCATTATTCTATCGCTTTAACAAAAATAGAAAAAAGTAATGATTTAGAAGAAATTAAAAATATAGTTAAAAATAATATAACATATTTAACAAAAGATAATGTAGAGAGATTTATTACAATTTATAGAGTTACTTTAGATGATAAAAGGAAACAAGAATTAGAAGAAGAGTTACTTAAAAAGATTAAAATAGCCAAAGAGAAAATAAAAAAAGCCAATGCCGATGGTAGAGCATTAGGAGTAGAAAGAAGAAAAGAAAATTTATATAATAGTATTGATTTCAATATATTTTTAAGTCCTGATATTAAGAGTAAGGATGATTTTTGTAATCTTACAGGATTATCAGAAAGTAACTTTAATGCTTTGCTTTCTATGCTAGAAGTTAGAGATAATGACTTATACTTAAAAATCAAAGAAAAAATAATAGCTTTGAAAGGCCAAAGATATGCTGTTTTACTAAATAAAGTAAATTCTATTGCCGATAACATTATTAATGGAATAGAACTTGAAGATGGTAGGAAAAGAAACTTTGAAATACTTGATTATTTTCTTGCTACTAAATTAGACTTTAATGATTTTATAAATTTATATAATAAAAATAGAAATATAGATATAGAATCACTAAAAGCAATTAAGACCTTCTTTGCTAAAAATAAACTGACTAATAAATTAAATATTAAACAAGAACTTGATGGTACAACTATTTTTATGATAGATGATAGTCCATATGAAGTAAGCAAAGAAGAAAAAACAAGCTGTTCTTAACTATCTAAGATTTAAAGATATACCTCTTTATATAAAAGTATATAAACAAGCTTTAAAAAGATATGTTAATGGCGATTTAATATTAGAAGATGAAAAAAATATGTTAAGAAAGGATAGTGCTTATGGATAAAGAAAGTTTTAATAAAATAATTGACTTTGATTTAGATAATTTAAAAGAAAATGATTTAAAGAAATCTTTAAAGTATTTTTTAACTCTTGAAGATGAAAGTTTAAAAAAGATTTTTTTAAGTAATTATAAAACTATAATGGACTATTATTTTAAAGAAAATGGTTTAGATACTAAAATATATTCTTCTGTTTATACAATAAGTAATATTGATGCATATAGAATAGGTCGCTTATCTTTTTATCTCTGTTCTTTATATGGAGAAGATAAAGTTAAGTTAAATGATGATAATAGGATAGATTATTATAAAGGCTATAATAAGTTTTTTTATAGATATATTGATATAAGTAAAATGATGTTTAGCGATGAGATACCTTTTATACAGGATTTAAGAGTATTTAGAAAAGAAAATAATATAAAGGATACCTATAAAAGCTTTGATAAAGCTATATTAAAAGATTCTTACAATACTTACTTTACCATAGATAACTATTACGATAAACATAATTATAATATGAGAGTTGGTTCGTTTTTAAAGAAATATAATATAGATATGAATACTTTTAAAGATTATGTTAAAGCATATGGCATTTTATATTTGGATTTATCTATTAGACAAATTGAAAATAAAATAACAAGTCAAATCTCTGCTCTTATCAATAGTATTCATAAAGATAAATATGATGAAACTATTAGATCTCTTTTAAGAATTAAAAGTTCTGATAATATAGAAATAATTGATAGTATTATTCTTTCTAAAAATATTACTGTAGATACTGTTAAATATTTATTTAAAAAGGGATATTTTGATATTAATGTTTATAAGGAAATAAGCAGTAAAATTAGAAAGAGAATTAATTATTTACATAAAAATTATAAATATACGCACTACTCTATTGCCTTAAGTATAATAGAAAAGACTAGTGATTTTGATATATTGATTAAAATTGTTTCAAATAATAGAAAAATCCTTTATAAAAATGATATTGTGAATTTTATTTCAATCTATAGAAATAACCTTTCTTTAGAAGAACAAGAAAGATTATATTTAACTTTATATTCAAAAATATCTAAGGCTAGAACTTATTTAGAAGAACAAGAAGGGATTAAAAGGAAAAAAGAAAGATTGGAAAAGACCAAAGAAACTCTTAAAACAATTAACTTTAATTTATTATTAGAAAGTAATATGACAGTCAAAACATTTCTTAAAACAGTCGGTATTAGTAGATATGAATATAATAATTGTTTAAGTATTATTAAAGAGATTAATCCTAAATTATATAAACAAATACAAGATAAAGTACATCATAATACTAAAGTAGAACTTGTAATAGATGATAACATCGCTTTTATTGCAAATCAAATAAAGAATGGAATAGAAGATAATAATGGTGATATTAGAAAGTTTGAACTTTTAGATTATTTTCTTAATACTAAATTAGATTACAGTGATTTTGTAAGTAATTATATTAATAGTCCTTTTTGTAGTACTGAAGTTTTAGAAGCTCTTAAAACTTTCTTTAAAGAGAATGAATTTGAAAAATATAAAGGATATGACAATGATAATAAAATTAATATAGATCAAGAACTAAATGGTACTTTAATACTTAAAATAGATAATGAACTACATGAAGTAACAAAAGAGGAAAAGGAAACTGTTATTGCATTTCTTCAAGAAAAAGAGGTTCCTCTTTATATAAAAGTATATAAACAAGCTTTAAAAAGACATATTAGAGGTAATCTAATACTAGAAAGTGACAAAAAACTTATTAAGAAAGGATGAAAATGGAAAAAATATTAGAAAAAGATATTATAAATAGTATTTTAGATATTAAAACATTACAAAATGAAAAAGATTTTTATGGTATAAAATTTTTAAATAATGCTTTATTATATGCAATAACAAGAACAATTTTAGGAATATTAAAAACTAATCTAGCTCTTGCTAATATTACTATCCCCTTCCTTGCTATTAAATATATTAAAGAAATATTTATTGATAAAAAGATAAAGGATAAAAGACTTATTTTAAATAGAAAGAAACTAAATGGTATAGTTACAGAATTAAATCTTAAGGGTGTTAATATTAACATTGAATCTTTATTAGAGGCAAAAATAGTAAAAGATACATCAAGTCCTATAAATATTAAAAGAATAATAATAAGCGATGGCAGTAATATTACTATTTTAGAAGAAAGATGCCTAGATAATAATAAATGTGAAATGTATATTCTTGATAAAAAAGAAATAGAGAAATATTTAAAAGAAAGAAAAGATAATCCTTACTTAAAGAAATTAAATATAGAAAAGCTATTAGATAAAAGGATTTCTAAATACTATAATAAATTCATAAAAACTATTATTATATATTTGTTTATAAGTATATATGGAGTATTTAATACTTCTTGTAAAGTTTTAGCAAGTAATGATAATACTGAAAAAATATTAGAATATTATAAAGATGATACTAAATTAACTTTAGAAGAGTTAAATAAATTATTAACTAATCTTGAAGCTGATATAAAAGACATAACAGATGATGATAAATTTAGTTTAGAAAATATTGATAGTAAAGAAGAGCTTGATAATTATTTACTACTTAATGCTATTGATGATAATCCATATGCTAATAATAAAGAAAAAGAAGTAATGTATAACTTTTTAGATTTTTTTAACGATAATCTTTATTTAGATAAAGAAAAAACTTACAATAATTTACTATATCTTGATTTTGATCGTAATTATAATCCCTTTTCACAAGGAAGAGATAACGGAAATAGCACTACTACAATAGCAAGTTATAGGAATTGGAATATTACCTACTATACTAATCCAACAGAAAATGTAATAGCTCATGAAGTATGTCATGCTGCTTTTAATAACAAAAGTTTTCCAAAAACTTATATAGAAGGGATTGCAAAAATAATAGAAAATGAGTATTTCACTGAGGAAGAAAAAGATAATAGTGCCTATAATAAAAATGTTACCTTTACGAAAGCGACTATCGAACTTATTGGTAAAGATAAATTTTTAGAATCTATAAGTAATGATGATATAGATATAATTAAAGAAGCTTTACTAGAATTAAATGAAAATACTTGGCCTAATGAAGAAGAAGCTAAAATAGAGATAGATAAAATATTTAGAGTTTTATCTTTAGGACTTAAATATAATGAGGAATATTCTACTATCGCTAATACTTTACTTAGTCTTGGTAATGATTCTATTACTGATATAGATAGTTTTATTAGATTACATGATTATACTGATGTGCTAGCTTCTTCTAAAGAAGATAATATAACTTATTATTATTTTAATGAAGATAAACAAAAGACTTTAACTCTTAATTAAACTACTAATTTAATTAAAGCTGGTGATAAGAATACTTCTATAAAACTACAAAATATAAATATTAATAAAACTATTATATATACTTGTAGATATCTTTTCATAGAACTTCTTAGATTAATATCTATACCTCTAAATAAATATTTAAATAATTTAATACCAAAATAAAGGGCATAGAAGCCTAAAAATAAGCTCATTAATAAAGTAATCAATTGATGAGGAAAAAGATAAGTAATGGCCTTTAAAATACCATTAAAGTGATATGTATAAATAATTGATGATAAAGAGAAGCCAAAGATAAAAGCAGATGCTGCTAAAAAAAAGATAATTAGAGGTATACCTATAATAGAGATACCAAGCAAGAAGATAAAAGTTACAAAAGATATATTACCAACTAGACTATTAATTAAAGCACTCTTATAGTCTATGTCATTGTTCTTAATACTAGTAAAGAAACTATCTAGACTAGTAGTTACTATTGCATGATCACTTTTATTTAATATTACAGCATAAATAATACCAAGTATTAATCCTATAAGCATTACTATTATTAGAAAGATATATATTTTTTTCTGTTCTGCTAGTTTATTAGTTACTTTAGTTTTTACTTTTTTTAGTTTTAAGTCCATTATAATCACCTAGTAAATATTATTCAAAAATAACTATTATTTACCTAAATTCATTTTACAAAAATAGACTTTTTATATATAATTGAAGTGAGGTGAAAACATGAATCAAAAAATGGTAAAGATAATCTCTGCTATTATGTTAGTAGCAATACTAGCAGGTGTAATTAGTGTAATTTTTTATTATGTAATATAAGAAAAGGGGCTGTCGAGAAATTAAATAATTAGTTTCTGACAGTTCTTTTTTTTGAAAAAATAAAAAACCTTGAAAGTATAAGCTTTCAAGGCATTTTGTGATACAATAATCTTGCTTAAGGAGTTGTATCAC